>DOWQ01000001.1 GCA_003519485.1 Streptomyces sp.
CTCCCGGGGCACCACCGGCGCCCCCGCGCGGGACGCGCTCGCCGCCGAGGCGGCCGGGCTCGCCGCCGGGGCCGAGGTGTGCGTGGCCGTGCTCGGCGACCGCTCCGGGCTGTTCGGCCGGGGCACCTCCGGTGAGGGGTGCGACGCGCCGGACCTGGAGCTGCCCGGCGACCAGGGCCGTCTTCTGGACGCCCTGCTCGCCACCGGCACGCCGGTCGTGCTCGTGCTGCTCTCCGGGCGTCCGTACGCGCTCGGCCGGTACACCGGTAGCCGCCGCTCCGCTGGTGTGCCGGCGCTCGCCGCTGTCGTACAGGCGTTCTTCCCCGGCGAGGAGGGCGGGCCGGCCGTGGCCGGGGTGCTGTCCGGCCGGGTTAACCCCTCCGGACGGCTCCCGGTCAGCGTGCCGTACGGGCCCGGCGGCCAGCCGTGGACGTACCTCGCACCGCCGCTCGGCCACCTGAACGACGCGAGCTCGCTCGACCCGACGCCGGTCTTCCCGTTCGGCCACGGGCTGTCGTACACCTCCTTCCACTGGTCGGACGCCGGTGTCCTCCCGGACCCGGCGGACGCCCCGCGCCCCCCGGACAGCGCCGGGAGCGCCTCCGCGGCCGCCCGCGGTGGTGACGGCAGCGGCAGCGGCAGCGGGACGACCCTGCTGCGCACCGACGGCGAGGCGACCGTGCGGCTCACCGTGCGCAACACCGGCGACCGGCCCGGCACCGAGGTCGTACAGCTGTACCTGCACGACCCCGTGGCGCGGACCACCCGGCCCGTGAACCGTCTGGTCGGGTACGCGCGCGTGCCGCTCGGCCCCGGCGAGTCGGCGGAGGTCCGCTTCGGCTTCCACGCCGACCTCGCCTCGTACACCACGGGCGACGGCCGACGGATCGTGGAGCCGGGCGACCTGGAGCTGCGCCTCGCCGCTTCCAGCAGCGACGTCCGGCATCCGCTGGCCGTACGGCTGACCGGTCCGGAGCGGACGGTTGGGCACTGCCGCCGGATGGTCTGCGCCGCGATGGTGCACCGGCTCGGCGGGGCCGGGCAAGGAGCGGCGGGACCCGCGCGGGCGGCGGGGACCGGCGCAGCACCTCTCGCGCCGTCCGGCCGCCCGTCCTAGGCTGACAGGCGGGGTCCCGGCGGCCCCGCCCGTCAGAGCCCGAGGAGCACGACCTGTGAAGCGCTGGACCGCGAGCGACATCCCCGACCAGACCGGTCGCACCGCGGTCGTCACCGGGGCCAACAGCGGCCTGGGCTACGTCACGGCACGCGAGCTGGCCCGGCGCGGCGCGCAGGTCGTGCTGGGCTGCCGCGACGAGACGCGCGGCAAGGAGGCCGAGGCCCGGCTGCGGGCCGAGCTGCCGGGGGCCGAGCTGCGGGTCGAGCGGCTCGACCTGGCGGATCTCGCGTCCGTACGGGAGTTCGCCCGCTCGTACGGGGCCCACAGCGGCGGCCGGCTCGATCTGCTGGTCAACAACGCGGGCGTCATGGCGCTGCCGCACCGCCGTACCGTCGACGGCTTCGAAATGCAGTTCGGAGTCAACCACTTGGGTCACTTCGCGCTGACCGGTCTGCTGCTGCCGATGCTCCTCGCGACCCCGGGGGCGCGGGTGGTGACCGTCTCCAGCGGGATGCACGCCCTGGCGAACGTCGACCTCCGCGACCTGGGCAGCGACGGCCGCTACAACCGCTGGCTGGCCTACGCCCGTTCCAAGAGCGCCAATCTGCTGTTCACGCACGAGCTGTCCCGGCGGCTCTACCGCGCGGGCGCCGGCATCGTCGCCTCGGCGGCCCACCCGGGCTACGCCGACACCGGCCTCCAGACCGCGGCCCCCCGGCTGGAGGGCCGGCGCTCGGCCGAACACGTCATGGCCCTGGGCAACCGGCTGCTGGCCCAGCCCGCCGACACGGGCGCGCTGCCGACGCTGTACGCCGCCACGGCCACCGGCGTGCGCCCCGACTCCTTCTACGGCCCGGGGCGGCTGGGCTGGAGGGGCTCCCCCTATCCCTCCTGGCGCGCCCCCTGGACGCGCGACGACACCGCGGGCGAGCGGCTGTGGGCGGCGTCGGAACGACTCACGGACATCCGCTACGGCTCCCTGTAGCCGGCACGCCGCTGTGTGCTCCGGTGCGTTGTCGGTGCTTGGCCCCTGCGCTGCCGGTGCAGGGCCGGCGCACTGCTCGTGCTTCCCCTCCACTCCGCGCGGCCGACGCGATGTGGCGGCTCTCGGGTGGCAGCGCGCCCCGTACAGGCCGGGGCCCGGCGCAGTACGGGGCCGCGTACCGGCCGCCCCGACGGCAGCGGCTCCACTTCCCCAGCCGGCGCGGCACCACCGGGAGTTCCTCCGGCGTCATCGCCTACGAGGTCACCGGGCCGTTCCGCTCGTGGCCTCGGTCAGCTCCGGGATCGCGGCGCCGCCCCGCAGAAGGGCGGCGCCCAGCGGGGTAAGGGTGTGCAGCACCGCGCTGCCGTGCCGGAGGGTGACCACCAGCCCCGCCTCGCGCAGGACGCTCGCGTGCTGGCTCGCAGAGGCCGCGGAGACGCCGACGCGGCGGGCCAGTTCGCCGGTGGTGCAGCCGGTGCTGATGGTGCGCAGGACGGCCGAGCGGGTGTGACCGACGAGCTTGCCCAGCGAGGAGACGTCCGCGGCGCAGGGGCGCGGCGGTCCGGCCGGGGCGGATTCCGGGGTGTGCTGCACCGGGTAGACCAGCACGGGTGTCAGCTCCGGGTCGTGGAAGGTCACCGGGGTGCCGCGGCAGAAGAACGACGGCAGGAGCAGCAGGCCCCGGCCGCCCAGGTGGAGGTCCCGGTCGACCGGGTAGTCCGCCTCCAGGACGGGCGGGCGCCAGCGGGTCGTCCGGGGCAGCGAGGACAGCAGCCGGTCGGCGCCGCCGTCGAGCAGCGCCCGGCCGCGGGCCGCCCGGTCGGCCTCTATCTGCGCCCGGATGTGCGGCCAGTACGGGGCGACGGCGGCGCGGTGGTAGTCGCGCAGGACGCCGATGAGCCGGCCCAGCGGGGCCGCCCCGCCGTCGGCCAGCTCCTGGTGCCGTAAGGGGAGTTGCGGGCGGCAGGCGGCGAGCCGGCCGAGGTCGCACCGGAGCCGGTCGTGCGGCGTCTCACGCAGCGCCTCCATGGCGGGCTCCATGCCGAGCACCCCTTCGGGCGGGGTCAGAAAATCCGGGAAATAACCGCGCACCGGAACGAGTGAGCCGAGCAGCCGGGTCTCACGGTTCAAACGGGCCCGGGCCTCGGACCGCCAATCTCCGAAGACGGCCGCTCCGCGTTTGTCCCGCAACCGGTGGAAACTCAGAACTGTTTCCCACAGCGCGTCGGGACGCGCGGCTATCCGGATCCGGGCGAGGTCGCGCCCGGTGAAATGGATGCGTAGCACCAAACCCCCACATGTGACCCCCGGCTTGCTCCAGCAACGAGTATGCACTCCGGCACAGTCCGTCACCACGTGCTTTTGGCCACACTTGAAACGGGTCGCGGCAGCGCGGCGTCGGCGGAATGCTGGACCCCGTCGGACACCGGGAAACGGTTGTGAGGCTGTCGTGGGGGCAGTGCGGAGACCGTTTCCGGCGGATGGGTACCGCCTTGGGTGTCCGATGGGGTGAAGGCCCGCGGTCCGGTGATTCTCGAGCTCACCGGACCGCGGGAGTTCCCCGTCCCGTCGAATTCCGTTCAGGCGTGTCGGACCCTGAGCGGATTTCACCTTTTCTTCTCGTTGAATTCCTTAGCAATTCCCGGCCGGAAACGGTCCGGAAGGACGCGAACCCGGTTCCGGTTCGGTCTCCGGCCGTCGGCCGCCGGGGACCAAAAAGCCGGGTCGGCACCTCCGCACAAGGTGCCGCCCCGCTCGTGTGCCGGAGCGGCTGCCGGGCCGAGGGTCGGGGACCCGGCAGCCGCTCCGGTGGTCGTGTGCCGCCGTCAGCGGCTGTCGCTGCCCATGCTCTCGGCCGCCGCGCGGCCGGCCTCCAGCCGGGCGACGGGGATCCGGAAGGGCGAGCAGGAGACGTAGTCCAGGCCCACATCGTGGAAGAAGTGGACCGAGTCCGGGTCACCGCCGTGCTCGCCGCAGACGCCGAGCTTGATGTCCGGGCGCGTGGCGCGGCCGGCCTCGACGGCGTTCCGTACGAGCGAGCCGACGCCGTCCCGGTCGATGGTCTCGAACGGGCTGACGCCGAAGATGCCCTTCTCCAGGTAGGCGGTGAAGAAGCTCGCCTCGACATCGTCGCGGGAGAAGCCCCACACCGTCTGGGTGAGGTCGTTCGTGCCGAAGGAGAAGAACTCGGCGGCCTCCGCGATCTGACCGGCGGTCAGTGCGGCCCGCGGCAGCTCGATCATGGTGCCGATGGTCAGCTTGAGGTCGGCGCCGGTGGCGGCCTCGACCTCGGCGATGACCTGCTCGGCCTCGTCCCGGACGATCTCCAGCTCCTGGACGGTGCCGACGAGCGGGATCATGACCTCCGCGCGGGGGTCGCCCTTGGCCTCCTGGCGCGCGGCGGCGGCCTCGGCGATGGCCCGTACCTGCATGGCGAACAGACCCGGGATGACGAGGCCGAGCCGTACGCCGCGCAGCCCCAGCATCGGATTCTGCTCGTGCAGCTTGTGCACGGCCTGGAGCAGCCGGAGGTCGTTCTCGTTGGAGTCCTTGCGGGCCTCGGCGAGGGCGACGCGCACCGACAGCTCGGTGATGTCGGGCAGGAACTCGTGCAGCGGCGGGTCGAGCAGCCGTACGGTGACGGGCAGCCCGTCCATCGCCTCGAACAGCTCGACGAAGTCGGCCTTCTGGAGCGGCAGCAGCGCGCCCAGCGCCTCGTCCCGCTCGGTCTCCGTGTCCGCGAGGATCAGCCGCTCGACCAGCTCCCGGCGCTCGCCGAGGAACATGTGCTCGGTGCGGCACAGGCCGATGCCCTGCGCGCCGAAGCGGCGGGCGCGGGCGGCGTCCTCGGCGTTGTCGGCGTTGGCCCGGACCCGCAGCCGGCGGACCCGGTCCGCGTACGCCATCACCCGGTGCACGGCCTTGACCAGGTCGTCGGCGTCCTCGGCGCCCGCGTGCATCCGGCCCTCGAAGTACTCGACGACCGGGGACGGCACGACCGGGACCTCGCCGAGGTAGACCTTGCCGGTGGAGCCGTCGATGGAGACCGTGTCGCCCTCCTCGATGACGACGCGGTCCTTGCCGTCCGGGCCCAGCGCCGTCAGGCGCCGCTTCTTGGTGTCGACCTCCAGCTCCTCGGCGCCGCAGACACAGGTCTTGCCCATGCCGCGGGCGACGACGGCGGCGTGCGAGGTCTTGCCGCCGCGCGAGGTGAGGATGCCCTCCGCGGCGATCATGCCGTTGAGGTCGTCGGGGTTGGTCTCCCGGCGGATGAGGATGACCTTCTCGCCGGACCGGGACCACTTGACCGCGGTGTACGAGTCGAAGACGGCCTTGCCGACGGCCGCGCCCGGCGAGGCGGCGATGCCGCGGCCGAGCAGCCGGGCCTTCCCGTCCTTGATCCCGCCGTCGTCGAAGCGCGGGAACATCAGCTGGGCGAGCTGGGCCCCGTTGACCCGCTGGAGCGCCTCGGCCTCGTCGATCAGGCCCTGGTCGACGAGTTGGGTGGCGATCCGGAAGGCGGCGCCGGCGGTGCGCTTGCCGACCCGGGTCTGGAGCATCCACAGCTGGCCGCGCTCGATGGTGAACTCGATGTCGCACAGGTCCTTGTAGTGCGTTTCGAGCGTCTCCATGATCTGCATCAGCTGGTCGTACGACGCCTTGTCCAGCTGTTCGAGGTCGGCGAGCGGCACGGTGTTGCGGATGCCGGCGACGACGTCCTCGCCCTGCGCGTTCTGCAGGTAGTCGCCGTACACGCCCTGCTGGCCGCTGGCGGGGTCGCGGGTGAAGGCGACACCGGTGCCGGAGTCGGGGCCGAGGTTGCCGAAGACCATGGAGCAGATGTTGACCGCCGTGCCGAGGTCGCCGGGGATGCGCTCCTGCCGGCGGTACAGCTTGGCCCGCTCGGTGTTCCACGAGTCGAAGACCGCGCACACGGCGAGGTCCATCTGCTCGCGCGGCTCCTGCGGAAAGGACCGGCCGGTCTGCTCCGAGACGATGCCCTTGAAGCGCTCGACGAGCTTCTTGAGGTCGGCGGCGTCGAGGTCGATGTCGACGGTCACGCCCTTGGCGTGCTTCGCCTCCTCGAGGGCTTCCTCGAACAGCTCCCCGTCGACGTCCAGGACGGTCTTGCCGAACATCTGGATGAGCCGGCGGTAGGAGTCCCAGGCGAAGCGCTCGTCGCCGGACTGCGCGGCGAGCCCGGTGACGGACTCGTCGGAGAGGCCGATGTTGAGGACGGTGTCCATCATTCCGGGCATCGAGAACTTCGCGCCGGAGCGGACCGAGACGAGGAGGGGATCGTCCGCCTGTCCGAGCTTCTTGCCCATCTTCGCTTCGAGCGCCTCGAGGTGCGCACTCACCTCGTCGCGCAGCGCCGGGGGCTCGGCGCCGGTGTGCAGGTAGACCTTGCACGCCTCGGTGCTGATCGTGAATCCCGGCGGAACGGGGAGACCGAGGTTGGTCATCTCGGCGAGGTTGGCCCCTTTCCCGCCGAGGAGTCCCTTGAGGCCCTTGTGGCCCTCGGTGAAGTCGTAGACGAACTTCTCGGTACCGGACGGGGATACGTGGCGATCATTGTTTTCCGACACGGGATCTCGCACTCCTCGTTGGGGGTACCCCCGGACGAAGTTTGGGGGAGGCTGCCCTGACGGCGGGGAGCGTACCCATATCGAAGGTTCGTGGGTACGTCCACTTGGCGGTCATTCGGCTGTAACCACTCGTCCGCCAGCGGATCGAAAGTGGCGGGTCTTACGGGGCCGCCGGGACGATCTTTCATGAGTTGAACGCATAATCACGGCCGGTCCGGTCACCAGCACAAAGATCGCACTGAGTAGTAATTCTCTTGACGGGGTAAAGGTTTTAAGGTGGCACGCAGTGCCACCCCTTGGAGAGATGCAAGAACCCTCTGAGCGCTCATCTGAGCAGCACCCTTATCAAGGTGGCAGGAATCACGCCTTGCGGAACGGCCCGGATCTCACCCATTGGGCACATCAGTGCCACCACCAGCTCAGATGAGCGCTGTCGTTCAGGTGAGGCGCTGTCGTCGGGTGAGCACTGTCGTTCAGCGTGGCAGCGCCTGCGTCAGCAGCTCCTGGAGCCGCAGCCCGCGCCGCGCGTCGAGCGCCGTGGAGCGGCCCGCCCGTACCGCCGCCGCGAACTCCGCGCGCAGCACCGGCCAGCACACCTCGTGGTCGAGGGCGGCAGTGTCGTAGACCAGCTCCTCCCGCGGCCCGAACAGCTCCACCCGGGTCCGCGCCCGGGGCAGGTTCACCGCACCGGACAGCGACGCCTGGCTGACCGCGCCGCTGGTGTGCTCGCAGGTCAGCTCGATCCAGCGGCGCGGGTCGCCGGTGCCCCGTACCGCGGCGACGGGCCCGACCGCCGCGTCGAGCAGATCCAGCAGATGCGGGCCGAGGTCCAGCAGCGCGCCGTGCTCCAGCCGCCAGGCCGTGGCCAGGTCACCACCGAGGAATCCGCCGTGCAGGTAGCAGGAGCGGGCACCGGTGACGTCCAGGCCGGCGGCGCGGGCGAGGAAGTCGCGGGTGGCGGGGTGGTAGCGCTTGGTCAGCACGAGCTGGGAGACCACACCGGTCTCCGCGACCGTCTCCGCCAGCGCGCGCGCCGAGGGCAGATCGGGGCCCAGCGGCTTCTCCAGCAGCAGCGCCTTCCCCGCCAGCGCGGCGGTCACGGCCAGCCGCGCCTGAACGGCGGGCGGCACGGCGAAGGCGACCGCCTCACAACGCCCCAGCAGCTCGTCGTACGAGGAGGCGGCCCGCGTGCCGTATGCCTCGGCGACCTCGCGGGCAGCCTCGTCGCGACGCGCCCAGACGGCCGTCAGCTCGGTCTCCGGCCCGGCCGCGAGCATCCGGGCGTGCATCGTGCGGGCCCAGGGCCCGGCACCGACGAGGCCGACCCGTATGGGGTCCGGAGCGGCGGGGGTGTCCGGGGCGGGCTGCATGTCACCGTCCAACGTCAGAGTTCCAGGGCGGCGAGCCGGGCGTCGGCCCGCTCGGGTGCGTACAGGCGTTCCACGACCATGGCCGCCGCGCCGACGAGACCCGCGTGATCGCCCAGCCGGGAGGTGGCCACCGTCAGATGAGCGGTGCTGCGGGGCATGGCGCGCTGGTAGAGGAGCTCGCGGACGCCGGTGGCGAAGGGGGTCCCGGCCAGATCGCCCGCGATCACCAGCACGCCCGGATTGAGCAGGGTGACCACAGTGACCAGCACCTCCCCCACCCGGCGGCCCGCCTCCCGGGCCAGGTGGAGCGCGTCCGGCTGCCCGGCGGCGAGCTGCTCGCGCACGCCGGAGCCCGAGGTGGTGGGCACCCCGGCGGCGGTGAGCTGCTCCGCCAGCGCCCGGCCGCTGGCAACCGCCGCGAGGCAGCCGTACGAGCCGCACATGCACAGGGCATCCGAGCGGTCGTGCAGCCGGATATGGCCGATGTCCCCGGCTCCGCCGTCGATGCCCCGGTACGGCTCGCCGTCCACCACGACGCCGGCGCCGATGCCGGTGGAGACCTTGACCAGGAGGAAGGCGGCGCAGTCGGGGTAACCCGTCCGTTGTTCGGCGTAGGCCATGAGGTTGGCGTCGTTGTCGACCAGCACGGGCAGCGGCCCCGTGCCGTCTCCGCCGAGCCTCCCGCCCACGTGCTCGGCGAACGCCCGGCCCATCCGCTCCCGGATCGGATAGCGGTCCCAGCCCGGCATGATCGGCGGCTGGACCACCTCTCCGGAGCTCCACTCCACCGGCCCGGGCACTGAGAGGCCGATGCCGCAGACGTCCTCCGGCGCGGCCCCGGCCTCGGCCAGCAGCGCCGGGAACCACCGCGCGACCCGGTCGAGCACCCGGTCGGGACCGTCCGCTATCAGGACCGGTCCGGTGTGCTCGGCCAGCACCTTCCCGGTCAGGTCGACCACGGCGGCACGGCCGTGCCGGGTCTCCAGGTCGGCGGCGAGGACGACGGCGTGCGTACGGTCGAACTCCAGCCGGGCGGAGGGCCGCCCACCGGTGGGGCTGTCCCCGGGCACGGCGCTCTCCCGGATCCAGCCCGCCCGGAAGAGCTGGTCGAGGCGGTGGCCGACGGTGGAGCGGGACAGCCCGGTGGCGCGCTGGAGCTCGCCGCGGGTCGTCGCCCGGCCGTCACGGATGAGGCGCAGCAGATGTCCCGCGCTCGCTTGGTTACCGGTCATACCGTCATCTTCGCCGTTCTCCCCGATCCTGCCGTGCCCGCCCCGGCCGACCGCGCCGGCCCCTCGTGCCCCCGTACCCGCCCTGTCCCCGCCCTCAGGCCTTGTCCGCGCCGCTGGTCAGCCCCTCGGTCAGCAGCCGCTCGGCGGCGAAGAACAGCAGCACCACGGGGATGGTGAGGACCACCGACCCGGCCATCAGCACGGTCTTGGAGACCTCGATGCCGCCCGCGAGCTGCTGGAGGCCCAGGGAGACCGTCCACTGCTCGGGCTCGGCGGCGAGGAAGAGCAGCGCGAACAGGAACTCGTTCCACGCGATCATGAAGATGTACAGTCCCGTGGCCATCAGCGAGGGCAGGGCCAGCGGCAGCACGACCTTGCGGACCGTCGTCAGCCGGGAGCAGCCGTCGAGCGCGGCGGCCTCCTCGATGCTCCGGGGGATGGTGACGAAGTAGTTCTTCATCATGTAGATCGACACGGGCACGGTCTGCGCGATGTAGACGATCGCGAGCCCGACCAGGCTGCCCTGCAGTCCCATCTTGGCGAACATCACGAACAGCGGCACGGCCAGCAGGGTGGCGGGGAAGAGGTAGACGGCCAGGAAGACCACGCTGACCTGACGGCTGCCGAAGAACTTCAGCCGGCTGATGGCGTACGCGCCGGGAACGGCCGCGAGCAGGGTCAGCACGACCGTGCCGAGCGAGACCAGGGCCGAGTTGGTGAGCATCCGGACGAACCCCTGGCCGCCCTCGGAGGTCGGCTTCAGCACCTCCTCGTACGTGGCGAGGGTGAAGTCGCGGGCGGAGACCCACAAATTGCCGGGGTCCAGCAGCAGCTCGTCGATCGGCTTCACCGACAGCAGCATCATGTAGTAGAAGGGCACGATGGTGATCACCGCGAGGAAGGCGATCACCAGCCAGCGGAGCACCCCGAATACGCGTTCCTCGACCTGTGCGCGGCTCATCACGCTTCCTCCTAAACCTTCTTGGCGAAGAACTTGAAGTACAGCCCCAGCAGGACCATGAGGATCACGGCGAGGACCAGCGCCTGGGCCGCCGCGGCGCCCACGTCGTAGCGCGCGGTCAGGAACTCGTAGACCCGTACCGCGACCACGTCGGTGCCCGCTCCGCCGCCGGTGAGCAGGTAGACGTCGTCGAACTTGTTGAACGTCATGATGAAGCGGAGCACGCTGAGCAGCGCGATGACCGGCATGAGCTGCGGCAGCAGGATGTACCGGAAGCGCTGGGAGATGGTCGCGCCGTCCACCGTGGCGGCCTCCTCCAGCCCGTCCGGCACGGCCTGGAGCCGGGCCAGCAGGAAGAGGAAGGCGAACGGGAAGTAGCGCCAGGTCTCGAAGACGATGACCGTCAGCAGGGCGAGCGGGATTTCGAACTCGATGCCGAGCAGGCCGACTTCGTAGCTGCGCGTGGACAGGAACGCGATGGGCTGGTCCCAGCCGAGGAACTTCCCGCCCCACTCGTTGACGATGCCGAACTGCGGGCTGAGCGCGATCTCCCAGACGAAGGCCACCGCCACGACGGGCGCCACATACGGCAGCAGCATCAGGGCGCGCAGCGGGCCGCGACCGCGGAACGGTCTGCGCAGCGCGAGGGCCGCCACCAGGCCGAGCAGGATCGAGCCGGCGGTGGCGCCGAGGGTGTAGACGAGCGTGGTCAGCAGGCTGGTCCAGAAGCCGGGCGAGCCGAAGACATTGTGGAAGTTGTCCAGGGTCCAGTTGCCGAACAGGCCCATGCCCTGGATGTCGACCAGCCGGGCGTTCTGGAACGCCAGCAGGACGGTCCACAGGATGGGCAGGACGACGACGACCAGAACCACCAGGGAGGTCGGGCTGACGAAGGCCAGCCCCGCGCGGTTCTCCCGCTCGCCGGCGGTGAGGGGTCGGCCGCGGCGCTTCGTCGCGCCGCTTTCTGCACTCGTCATGGTGTACGTACCTCGGGGGATGGGAGGGCCGGAACGGCGGGTCAGCGGAGCGAGGTCTGCAGGGCGGAGACCTCCTCTGCGGCGTCCCGCGCGGCCTCCTCGGGGGAGAGCTGTCCGCTGGTCATGGCGTTGACGGCCTTGGGTACGGGCAGTTCGCCGTTGGTGGCGCCGACGAGGGTGCCCTGGCCCTGGGCGATGCCCCAGCGCTTCATGTTGCTCACGCCGTCGGCGAGCTGGTCGAGGAGGGCGGGCGGGTAGATCTCGTCCATCGGCTTGCGCGTCTCCAGGCCGAGCTCGCTGGCGCGCCAGGAGCGCTGGAACCTCTCCGGCTCCTCGGAGGTGCCGGCGCGGACCGGGATCTTGCCCTCGGGCGCCATGCCGAACCAGTCCTCGTAGCCGTCGCTCATCATGTACTCGAT
This sequence comes from Streptomyces sp., assembly GCA_003519485.1. GTDB lineage: Bacteria > Actinomycetota > Actinomycetes > Streptomycetales > Streptomycetaceae > Streptomyces. The sequence continues at coordinate 11,651 of DOWQ01000001.1, forward strand.
GAAGGCCTTGGACGCCCCGGTCTCGGCGGACCTGGTGACGGCCCAGGAGGTGACCTCGCCGAACTGGGCGGGCTCCGCGCCGTCCGGGCCCTTCAGGGTGGCCGCGACCCCGCTGTTGTCCGCCAGGAAGGCGGGGTCCTTCTTACACTCGGCGCAGCTCGGCAGGGCGTCACCGCGCAGCCCGGCCAGCTCGTCCAGCAGGAACGAGGACCAGACGACCATCGAGGAGGAGCCGGAGAAGTACGTGGCGCGGGTGGAGTCGACGGTCTGGGTCCCGGCGGCGCCGTGCTCCCGGGCGAGGGTGTCGTACGCGGTGAAGGTCCTGCGGCACGCCGGTGAGTCCAGCGACACCTCGCCGTCGTGGCGGACCAGTTCGCAGCCGTTGGCCAGGGCCAGGCTCTCGAAGCTCTGCTGGGTGAAGGGGTCGCCCGGATCGGTGGCCAGGGAGATCCCGTCCCGGCCCCCGGTGTCCAGCTCACGTGCGGCACGCAGCAGGTTCTCGTAGGTGTCCGGGGTCGGCAGGCCCGCCTCCTTCAGGCGGTCCTTCCGGTAGACCAGCAGCTGCAGCCATGAGTCGGAGGGCACCGCCAACCGCTCCGCTCCGTCAGAGGTCAGCTCCAGGGCGTTGTCGTTGAAGGTGCCGGGGTCGAGGCCGCTGACCACGTCGGTGGCGACGTCCGTGTTGAGCAGGTCGTTGCCGTGCATCTGCCACACCTGGCCCATCGGCACCGCGCCGATGACGTCGGGCAGGTTGCCCGCCGCGGCGGCGGACATGATCAGCTGTGGCAGCTGGTTCTCGGCGACGCCGACCAGCTCGACTGTGATCCCGCTCTCCTTCTCGAACCGGTCGACGACCTTGTTGGTCGCCGCCATGCGCGGCGGCAGGTTCTCCAGGGACCACACCGTGATCTTTTTGTCGGGCCTGCCGCCCGTCTCGTCCGAGCAGCCGGCCAGCAGGCCGGCGCCCAGTACGGCGGCCAGCACGGCCGTGGCCGCTCTGGTCCCTCGGGTCCATGTCCGCATGCGTGCTCACGCCGTCCTTTGCACCATTGTGTTTGTGTGGCAGGCATCACAGCACTACTTTTGTGTTTCTGCAAGGCAAAACCATAGGCTGGACGCGACATAAGCCGGAGTGCAACCCCCAGTTCGGAGCCTCTGTGGAAAGCGTCGTCCAGTTCACCGGCCCTCGCAGGGTCGAAATCGCCCGTCAGGAACGGCAGTCACTGCCCGGCGGCCACCTGCGGGTCCGTACGCGCTACTCCGGCATATCGGCGGGCACCGAACTCACCGCCTACCGCGGCACGAATGCGTATCTGACGCGCAGCTGGGACGCCGAGGCCCGGCTGTTCCGGGACGGCGCGCCCGGCATCGACTATCCCGTCGTCGGCTGGGGCTACTCCGAGGTCGGCGAAGTGACCGAAATCTCACCCGAACTGGTCGGCACTCCCGGCCTGCCGGCCGTGGGTGATCTGGTCTGGGGCATTTGGGGCCACCGCAGCGAGGGCATCGTCCCCGCCGAACGGCTGGTCGGCCACGCCCTGCCGGCCGGGCTCGATGCGCTCGCCGGCTCCTTCGCCCGCGTCGGCGCCATCGCCCACAACGCGGTGCTCGCCGCCGACCTCCATCTCGGCGAGGACGTCGCTGTCTTCGGGCAGGGCGTCATCGGTCTGCTCACCACCCGCCTCGCACACCTCAGCGGCGCGCGGGTCACAGCCGTCGACACGCTCGACGGCCGGCTGGAGACCGCCCGGAAGCACGGCGCGGAGACCACGCTCAACGCCCGTGCCGGCGGGGTCGCCGAGCGCGTCCGCGAGACGACCGGCGGGCTCGGGGCGGACGTCGCCATCGAGATCAGCGGCGCCTACCCGGCGCTCCACGAGGCGCTGCGCTCGGTCGCCGCGGGCGGCCGGGTGGTCGCCTCCGGCTTCTACCAGGGTGACGGCGCCGGGCTGCGGCTCGGCGACGAATTCCACCACAACCGCGTGCAGTTGGTGTGCTCCCAGATCGGCGGGGTGCCACCGCAGCTGTCGGGCCGGTGGACCGTCGAACGGCTCCAGCGGACGTTTCTGCGCCTGGTCGCCGAGGGCAAGGTGGATGTGCAGTCCCTGGTGAGCCATGTCGTCTCGGTCGCCGACGCGGCCGACGCCTACGTCCTGCTGGACGAACGCCCCGAGGACGCGCTCCAGATCGTGCTCGAGTTCTGACCGCGGTCCGGCCCCGCCCGGACCGCGCCCGCTTCCCGGCACCCCATCCCTTGCGAAGAGGCCCGAAGATGCTGACGACCGCCTGCCAGGAGCAGTTGCTCCCCGGTGAAACCCTCCAGCAGAAGTGGGAGTTCGCGCTGTCCGCGGGCTACGACGCCATCGAGCTGCGTGGAAAGGGCGACTTCCACTTCCGCGACCGGCTGCCGGAGCTGCGCCGGGCCCGCGCGGACGGTGTGGTGATGCCGACCGTGTGCGTGGACATGCTGCACTTCCTGGGAGCGTTCGACGAGACGCTGCGGCGCGACGCGGTCGAGCAGCTGAAGTCGCAGCTGTCCGTCATCGCCGAGCTGGGCGGCGTCGGGGCGCAGACTCCCGCCTCGTACGGCATGTTCTCCCGGCGACTGCCCCCCTTCTCCCCGCCGCGCGACGAGGCGGGGGACCGCGAGGTGCTCCTCGCCGGGCTCACCGAGCTGGGCGAGCATGCGCGGCGCGAGGGCGTGACGCTCTTCCTGGAGCCGCTCAACCGCTACGAGGACCACATGGTCAACCGCGTGGACCAGGCCGTGGAGCTCATCCGTGCGACCGGTCTGGACTCGGTCCGCCTCGGCATCGACAGTTACCACATGAACATCGAGGAGGCCGACCCGGCGGCGGCGATCGTCGCGGCGGCCCCGTACATCGGCCACGCCCAGGTCAGCGACTCCAACCGGCTCCAGCCCGGCGCCGGGCATCTGGACTGGCCCGCCTGGCTCGGGGCCCTGGACGCCGCCGGGTACGAGGGCTGCCTCGCCGTGGAATGCCGGCTGTCCGGAGACCCGGCCGAGGCCGTGCGGTCCATTCCGTCCTTCCTCCGACGGGCGGCCGGATGACCCCGCCCCTCACCACCCCGGGCCACGCCCTGGCACACATCCCCGCCCAGCGCTCGACCGGCACGTCGGCGCTGCGCCGTACCGCTCGCGGCGTGCTGCTGCGCAACTGGACGGGTGCCTCGACCGTGCCCTCGCACAGCCTGTATCCGCACCAGTGGAGCTGGGACTCGGCGTTCGTCGCGATCGGCCTGCGCCATCTGTCGGTGCTGCGCGCCCAGCGCGAGCTGGAGACCCTGTTCACGGCCCAGTGGGGCGACGGGCGCGTGCCGCACATCGTCTTCAACCGGTCCGTACCGCTGGACGCGTACTTCCCCAGCCCCGACTTCTGGCGCTCCTCGACCGCCGGTGCGGCGGCGGGTGCGCCGGCGGACATCGAGACCTCCGGGATCGTGCAGCCGCCCGTCCACGCGCTCGCCGCCTGGCTGGTGCACCGGGCCGACCCTGAGGCCTCGCGAAGGCGCGGCTTCCTCCGGCGGCTGTACCCCCGGCTGGCGGCGTGGCACCGCTATCTCACCGAGCACCGTGACCTCGGGGGCGGCGGCCTGGTGTCGGTCGTGCACCCCTGGGAGCCGGGCATGGACAACAGCCCGTGCTGGGACGGGCCGCTGGCGCGGGTCGAGCCCGTCACGCCCGACACCTTCCGCCGCGCGGACCTCGACCACGGCGCCGCCTCGGACCGCCCGACCGATCTGGACTACGGCCGGTACGTGCGGCTGGCAACCGGCTACCGCGACCACGCGTATCTGGACGCCGCCGCACCGCACCCCTTCGCGGTGGAGGACCCCGGTGTCAACACCCTGCTGATCGCCTCCGAGTACGCGCTCGCGGCGATCGCGGCCGAGGCCGGGCCTGTGGCCGCCAAGGAGGCGGCCGGACACCGGGACCGGGCCGGACGGCTGACCGCCGCCCTGGTGGAGCGGCTGTGGGACGCGGAGACGGGCCTGTTCCTGAGCCGCGACCTGCGGGCCGGCGGTCCGTCGGGAGAGCTGGTCCGGGAGCGCAGCGCGGCCGGACTGCTTCCGCTGCTCGTGCCCGGCCTGCCGGAGGACGTCGTCCGGGCGCTGCTGCGCACCGCGGGCGGCCGGCACTTCGGGCTGGACAGCGAGAGCGTACGGCTGGTGCCCAGCTACGACCTGTGCGGCCACGCCTTCAACCCGTCCCGCTACTGGCGCGGGCCCGCCTGGTTCAACGTCAACTGGCTGCTGGAGCGGGGACTCCGGCAGCACGGGCAGGAGGCGCGGGCCGATTCCCTGCGTGCCTCGATGCTGACGCTGGCGGCCGGCTCCGGTTTCGCCGAGTACGTCGACCCGCACACCGGACAGGGGCACGGCACCCGGGATTTCGCATGGACGGCGGCGCTCGCCCTGGACCTGCTGGCCGGGGACAGTGCCGGCCCCGGGGACGACGGCGCGCACCGGGACGCCGGAGGAAGCCGGGGGCAGCGGCAGGGCCGGGCCACAGACCCGGACGCAAGCGCAGACGCAGACGCAGACGCAGACGNNGACACGGACCCGCTCCGGGACCGGAAGCCGGCCGTCCGATGAGTCATCCCCCACTCGTCCACCGGGGCACTTTCGCCGTCCTGGGCCCGGCCGGAGACGTCACCGGCGCCCGCGGCGCCTCCCCCGACGGTCTGTTCCTCCGCGACGCCCGCCATCTGAGCCGCTGGCAGCTGACGCTGGACGGCGCGCCGCCGGCCGTTCTCGTGCCGATGACAACCACCGGCCCGGCCGCCCCCGCGACCGCCGTGCTGACGCCGCCCGTCGGCCGGGACGAGCCGCCCCCGTACACGGTCGTGCGCGAGCAGGCGGTCGCAGCGGGCGCACTGGTCGAACGCCTCCGGATCATCGGCAACCGCGCCGAACCCTGCACGGTCCGGCTGGCGTTGACCGTGGACGCCGACTTCGCCGACCAGTTCGAGCTGCGCTCGGACCGGCGGACCTACGACAAGGGGGACGGGCGGCGCACCTGCGCCCTCCGTACGGACGGCGCGGAGTTCGACTACCGGCGCGGCGCGTGGCACTCCCGTACGACCGTGACCGCGCGTCCCGCGCCCGATGCCGTCGCGGCTGCCGAGCCGGTGTCGGCCACCGGCAGCGCCGCACAGAGGCTGAGCTGGGAGCTGGAACTGCCGCCGCACGGCCGGGCGGAGCTGACCCTGCGGGTCGTCGCACAGCCCCACGGCACCGCGCCGCCGCGGTCCGTGCCGGACGATCCGTCGGCGGTCACGGCCGAACGGGA
>DOWQ01000616.1 GCA_003519485.1 Streptomyces sp.
CGCGCGCTCGGCCGCGCGCTGCTCGTCGAACGTACGGTCCTGCGCGCCCCGCAGCAGCGCCTTGGTCTCGATGACGGCGTCGCGCGGCGCGGCCAGCACGGCGGCGGCCAGGTCACGGGCGGCGGCGTCGAGGTCGGCCGCCGGGACGACGAGGTTGGCGAGGCCGATGCGCTCGGCCTCCTCGGCGTGCACGTAACGGCCGGTGACGCAGATCTCCAGTGCCCGGGCGTAGCCGACGAGGCCGGTCAGCGGGTGCGTACCGGTGAGGTCGGGAACCAGCCCGAGGGCGGTCTCGCGCATCGCGAACTGCACGTCCTCCGCACAGACCCGGAGGTCGCAGGAGAGGGCGAGCTGGAAGCCGGCGCCGATGGCGTGGCCCTGCACGGCGGCGACGGTGATCAGGTCGTTGCGCCGGAACCAGGTGAACGCCTCCTGGAACTCGGCGATGGCGGCGTCCACGGCGTCGCCGCGCCCGGCGAGCTCCATGAAGGACGGTTCGCCCTCGAAGCCCTCGGGGGTGAACGCCTGGCGGTCGAGGCCCGCGGAGAAGGAGCGGCCCTCGCCGCGCAGCACCACGACCCGCACGCTGCCGGGCAGCAACCGGCCGGCCTCGGTCAGCGCGCGCCACATGGCGAAGCTCTGGGCGTTGCGCTTGTCGGCGTTGGCCAGGGTCACCGTCGCGACGGAACCGCTCTCGTCGATGGCGAGCCGTACGCCGTCCTTGTCCAGCAGGGTCATGGATTCCTCCGGGATGGGCCGCAGCAGTGAACCGAGCCTCGCCCGGGACACGATGACGCCCGCCCCGGGGAGTGATTACTGCACAGTAACCACCCGGACGACCGCACGATCGACCGGGTGGCACTGCCCATTCCCGCCGGGTTACCGCTGCCTGACTCAGTGCGTCAGGACGCGGCGGTCTTCTTGCCTCGCGTTGCACCGCCGCGACCACGCAGGGTCACACCGGACTCGCTCAGCATCCGGTGAACGAATCCATAGGAGCGGCCCGTTTCCTCGGCCAGCGCCCGGATGCTCGCACCGGAGTCGTACTTCTTTTTCAGGTCAGCCGCGAGCTTTTCGCGCGCGGAGCCGGTTACCCGGCTGCCCTTCTTCAGAGTCTCGGCCACCCGTGCCTCCTCATGGGAAGTGCGCTCTGGACTTCTCATGATCACCCCTCCCGGGCTTCCTGGCCACCCATTCGGCAAGGTCCGTGCGACATCCTTTTCACTTGCAGTGCGCACGGAAATGTCCGGAGTTATGAATTCCGCTTTCGCCGGGGGCCGTCACTGTCCGCAGCCGGCGCGGAATTCCCAGGTCACAGGGGTTGGCGGGGCGGAGAGCCGCGGCAGTCAGTGCGCCGCGCGGTTCCCCGTACCGCGGACCGAGGGCGTTTCGGAGTACGACCCGGACTCACCCAGATGATGGATCACCCGTCGTCCGAATGATCCAGTGCGGTGGATCAGGCGGGTGGTGCGAGGGGTGGATCGGAGCGGAACCGGGGCCTCGGGGGGTGAGTCCCCGGGACCGGGGCGTCCGAACGGTACGTCGGAACCGGGCGTCCCGACGTACCGGCCGGACCGGGGCCCGATCCGCCGGGACCGCCGGGCCGGCCGCCGGATCGGATCAGCCAGGATCAGGCGAGGGCGACCAGGTCCAGGTAGTCCTTGCCCCACAGGTCCTCGACGCCGTCCGGCAGCAGGATGATCCGCTCCGGCTGGAGCGCGTCGACCGCGCCCTCGTCGTGGGTCACCAGCACGACGGCGCCGCTGAAGGTGCGCAGCGCGCCGAGGATCTCCTCGCGGCTGGCCGGGTCCAGGTTGTTCGTCGGCTCGTCGAGCAGCAGCACGTTGGCCGAGGAGACCACGAGGGTGGCGAGCGCCAGCCGGGTCTTCTCGCCGCCGGAGAGCACCGAGGCCGGCTTGTCCACGTCGTCGCCGGAGAAGAGGAACGAGCCGAGGGTCTTCCGGATCTCGACGAGGTCGAGGTCCGGGGCGGCGGTACGCATGTTCTCGAGGACGGTGCGCTCGGGGTCGAGGGTCTCGTGTTCCTGCGCGTAGTAGCCCAGCTTGAGCCCGTGCCCGGGGCTGACCTGTCCGGTGTCAGGCTTCTCCACCCCGGCGAGCAGCCGCAGCAGGGTGGTCTTGCCGGCGCCGTTGAGGCCGAGGATGACGACTCGGGAGCCCCGGTCGATGGCCAGGTCGACGTCGGTGAAGATCTCCAGCGAGCCGTACGACTTCGACAGTCCCTCGGCGGTGAGCGGGGTCTTGCCGCAGGGCGCCGGGTCGGGGAAGCGGAGCTTGGCGACCTTGTCGGAGACGCGCTTGGCCTCCAGGCCGGAGAGCAACTTCTCGGCGCGCCGGGCCATGTTCTGGGCGGCGACGGTCTTGGTGGCCTTCGCGCGCATCTTGTCGGCCTGCGAGTTGAGGGTCGCGGCCTTCTTCTCGGCGTTGGCGCGCTCGCGCTTGCGGCGCCGCTCGTCGTCCTCGCGCTGGGTCTGGTACTGCCGCCAGCCCATGTTGTAGACGTCGATCACGCAGCGGTTGGCGTCGAGGTAGAAGACCTTGTTGACGATGGTCTCCACGAGCTGGATGTCGTGGGAGATGACCACGAATCCGCCGCTGTACGTCCTGAGGTAGTCGCGCAGCCAGACGATGGAGTCGGCGTCGAGGTGGTTCGTCGGCTCGTCGAGCAGCAGGATGTCGGAGTCCGAGAAGAGGATCCGGGCCAGTTCGACCCGGCGGCGCTGGCCGCCGGAGAGGGTATGGAGCGGCTGGCCGAGGATCCGGTCCGGCAACCCGAGGCTGGCGGCGATCGTCGCGGCCTCCGCCTCGGCGGCGTAACCGCCCTTGGTGACGAACTCGGTCTCGAGCCGCTCGTACTTCTTCATCGCGCGCTCGCGCGTCGCGCCCTGCCCCGTGGACATCCGCTCCTCGTTCTCCCGCATCTTGCGGATGACGGAGTCGAGGTCGCGGGCGGAGAGGATGCGGTCCCGGGCGAGCACCTCGGGGTCGCCGGTGCGCGGGTCCTGCGGCAGATAGCCGACCTCACCGGAGCGGGTGACGCTGCCGGCGGCCGGGGTGCCCTGGCCGGCGAGGATCTTGGTGAGGGTGGTCTTGCCCGCGCCGTTGGGGCCCAGCACCACCCACCGCTCGTCGAGCTCGACCCGCCAGTCGAGGTCGTGCAGGAGCGTGGCGGGGCCACGGCGCACCGACACCTTGTCCATGCGGATGACGAGGTCGGTCAGGTCGGGGGCGGGAAGAGGTGCGGCCACGCCCTCTATCCTCGCCGATCGTGCCGGTCTTCCCGTTGGGTGCCCATGTCGATGCCGACGGGGCACGGTTCGCCGTCGCCTCGACCAGCGCCGATGCCGTCGAGGTCTGCCTCATCGACGGTCCGGACGGTGATCTCAGCGAGCGGCGGGTGTCGCTGACCGAGCGCACGTTCGGTGTCTGGCACGGACACCTCCCCGGCGTCACCGCCGGGCAGCGCTACGGCTACCGGGTCCACGGCCCGTACCGACCGTGGCACGGGGTGCGTGCCAACCCGGCGAAGATCCTGGTCGACCCCTACGCCCGGCGGATCACCGGCCGGGTCACCGATCTCGACGCCGCGCGCGGTTGGGTGGACGACCCGATGACCGGCGCGCTCAGCGAGCGCGACTCGCTGGGGCACGTCCCCCTCTCGGTCGTCACCGGCCCCGATCCACGGCCCGCGCAGCCCCGCCCGGACGTGCCGTGGTCGGAGACGGTGATCACCGAGCTGCACGTCAAGGGCTTCACCGCGCAGCACCCGGAGGTCCCGCCGCACCAGCGCGGCACCTACCTCGGGCTCGCCCACCCGGCGGTGCTCGCGCACCTGACCCGGATCGGCGTGACGGCGGTGGAGCTGCTGCCGGTCAACTCGATCGCCGACGAGCCGCCCCTGCTCGAACGGGGGCTGGCCAACTACTGGGGCTACGCCACGCTGGGCTTCCTCGCCCCGCACGCCGGCTACGCGAGCGTGCCGGGAGCCGAGGTCGAGGAGTTCGCCGTCATGGTGGCCGCCCTGCACTCGGCGGGCATCGAGGTGATCCTCGACATCGTCCCCAACCACACGGCGGAGGGCGGCGTGGGCGGCACCACGCTGTCCTACCGCGGTCTCGACGCGCCCGCCTACTACTCCCTCGGCGGCAACGGCCACGACGCCGACATCACCGGCACCGGCAACACCCTCGACTCCGGCTCCCCCACCGTCATCCGGCTGGTGTGCGACGCGATGCGGCACTGGGTCACCGCGTTCGGGGTCGACGGCTTCCGGATCGACCTGGCCAGCGTCCTCGGGCGTCCCCGCAGCGGCACGTTCGACCCGCACGCCCCGCTGCTCACCGCGATCGCCGTCGACCCGGTGCTGAGCCGCACCAAGCTGATCGCCGAGCCGTGGGACGCCACTGGCGAGGGCTACCGGGTGGGCGGGTTCGGCGTGGCCTGGTCGGAGTGGAACGGCCGCTACCGCGACGCCGTGCGCGACTTCTGGCGCGGCCACGGGGGCATCGGCGAGGTCGCCTCCCGGCTCACCGGAAGCTCGGACCTGTACGCGGGCAACGGACGTCGGCCGTGGGCGTCGATCAACTTCGTCACCGCGCACGACGGGTTCAC
>DOWQ01000617.1:0-781 GCA_003519485.1 Streptomyces sp.
GGTCCGGGGTTGGGGTCCGGTTCGGTCCGGGGGCCAGTTGGGGTCCGGTTCACGTACGGGGACAGGGGCGGGGCTGGGCAGCCGGAGCCGCGTCCGGGGAGCGGCAGTCGTCGCCGTACCGCTCGTCGGCGAGCCGCCGTACCGGCCCACCGGCCGGCGTCGTACGGTCCACCGACCACCGCGCCACGCGGGCCCGGCCGCCCGACCGACCCCCGACCGGCTCCCCGTTTCGGACGCCCGGCGGAGTGTGATCTGCACCGCTCCCGGCGACAGGGGTGCACAGCTTGGTTACTCACAAGTAGCATGGCGGCGGAGCGGCCGTCGCCGCATGGCGGCCGGAGCCGCCTCGGAGGCAGCCCCGCAGTGCCCGTCACGCATCAGGAGGAGAGCCAACGTGCCTCGTACCGCTAGGGACGTCGTCTTCGTCGACGGTGTCCGCACCCCGTTCGGCAAGGCGGGCCCCAAGGGCATCTACCACGAGACCCGTGCCGACGACCTGGTCGTCAACTGCATCCGCGAACTGCTGCGCCGCAACCCGGACCTGCCGCCGGAGCGCATCGACGAGGTGGCCCTCGCCGCCACCACGCAGATCGGNNGACCAGGGTCTGACGCTCGGCCGCACCGCCGGCATCCTGGCCGGGCTGCCGCAGTCCGTGCCCGGTTTCTCCATCGACCGCATGTGTGCCGGCGCGATGACCGCCGTCACCTCGATGGCCGGTGGCGTCGCCTTCGGCGCGTACGACATCGCCGTCGCCGGTGGCGTCGAGCACATGGGCCGCCA
>DOWQ01000617.1:787-3762 GCA_003519485.1 Streptomyces sp.
GACGGCCGAGAACCTGCACGACCGGTTGCCGCACCTCACCAAGCAGCGCGCCGACGAGTACGCCGTCCGCAGCCAGGAGAAGGCCGCCAAGGCGTACGCCGACGGCAACATCCAGGCGAACCTCGTGCCCGTCTCCGTGCGCCGTACGGCCGCGGCGGCCGAGAACGGCTCGCCCGGCGAGATCGGCTGGGGCCTGGCCACGGCGGACGAGCCGATGCGCCCGGGCACCACGCTGGCGGACCTGTCCGGCCTCAAGACCCCGTTCCGCCCGCACGGCCGGGTGACCGCGGGCAACGCCGCCGGTCTCAACGACGGCGCCACCGCCTCACTGATCGCCGCCGAGGACGTCGCGCGCGAGCTCGGGCTGCCGGTCGGGATGCGCCTGGTCAGCTTCGCCTTCGCGGGTGTCGAGCCCGAGGTCATGGGCATCGGTCCGGTCCCGGCGACCGAGAAGGCGCTGGCCAAGGCCGGTCTGTCGATCAGTGACATCGGCCTGTTCGAGATCAACGAGGCCTTCGCGGTGCAGGTGCTCTCGCTCCTGGACCACTACGGCATCGCGGACGACGACCCGCGCGTCAACCAGTACGGCGGCGCCATCGCGTTCGGCCACCCGCTCGCCTCCTCCGGTGTCCGGCTGATGACTCAGCTGTCCCGCCAGTTCGAGCAGCAGCCGCACGTCCGCTACGGCATCACGACCATGTGCGTCGGCTTCGGCATGGGCGGCACCGTGGTCTGGGAGAACCCCCACTTCGACGGAGGAAACAAGTGACCACGACCGCAGAGCTTCTCAAGGGAGCGGCCGAGCTGTTCCCCGACGAGGTCGTGACGCAGGCGCACGTGCGCCACCTCGACCTTCCCCGGGATGCGGGCCGCTTCGCGCTCATCACCCTGGACAACGGCCTGGACCACACCAAGCCGACCACCTTCGGCCCGCAGTCCCTCGCGCTCCTGAACGCCGCGATCGACCAGGTCGAGAAGGAGGCCGCCGCCGGCGAGATCGCCGGTGTCGGCATCACCGGCAAGCCGTTCATCTTCGCCGTCGGCGCCGACCTCAAGGGCGTCGAACTGCTGAAGCGCCACGAGGACGCGCTCGCCATCGGCAAGGGCGGCCACGACGTCTTCAAGCGGCTGTCCGGCCTGGCCGTGCCCACCTTCGCGTACTACAACGGCGCGGCGATGGGCGGCGGCGTCGAGGTCGGCCTGCACTGCTCCTACCGCACCGTGTCGGCCGCGATCCCGGCCTTCTCGCTCCCCGAGGTCTTCCTCGGGCTGGTACCGGGCTGGGGCGGCTGCGCGCTGCTGCCGAACCTCATCGGCGCGGACCGCGCGGTCTCGGTCATCATCGAGAACTCGCTGAACCAGAACAAGCAGCTCAAGGGCAAGCAGATCCACCAGCTCGGGATCGCCGACGCGATCTTCGACGGCGCGGACTTCCTGGAGCAGTCGCTGATCTGGACCTCCTCGGTGCTGCGCGGCGAGCTCGAGGTCGTACGGCCCGAGATCGACCGCGGCGAGGCCTGGGACCAGGCCGTCCAGCGCGGCAAGGCCATCGCCGACAGCAAGGTGCACGGCGCGGCCCCGGCCGCGTACCGCGCGCTGGACATCATCGCCAAGGCCAAGAACGGCGACCTGCGCGCCGGCTTCGACGCCGAGGACAAGGCGCTGGCCGACCTGATCATGGGCGGCGAGCTGCGCAGCGGCATCTACTCGTTCAACCTGGTGCAGAAGCGCGCCAAGCGCCCCGCCGGTGCCCCGGACAAGTCGCTCGCGCGGCCGGTCTCCAAGGTCGGCGTCGTCGGCGCGGGCCTGATGGCCTCTCAGCTGGCGCTGCTGTTCGCCCGCCGCCTGGAGGTGCCGGTCGTGCTGACCGACATCGACCAGGAGCGGATCGACAAGGGCGTGGGCTACGTCCACGGCGAGATCGACAAGCTGCTGCTCAAGGGCCGCGTCAACCAGGACAAGGCGAACCGCCTCAAGGCCCTGGTCTCCGGCTCGCTCGACAAGGCCGCCGGCTTCGGCGACGCGGACTTCGTCATCGAGGCCGTCTTCGAGGAGATGGGCGTCAAGCAGCAGGTGTTCGCCGAGGTCGAGGCGGTCGTGCCGGCCCACGCCGTGCTCGCCACCAACACCTCCTCGCTGTCCGTCAGCGAGATGGCGTCGAAGCTGAAGCACCCCGAGCGGGTCGTCGGCTTCCACTTCTTCAACCCGGTCGCGATCCTCCCGCTGCTGGAGATCGTCCGCGGTGAGAAGACGGACGACGCGTCGCTGGCCACGGCCTTCGGTGTGGCCAAGAAGCTGAAGAAGACCGCGGTGCTGGTGAAGGACGCCCCGGCGTTCGTCGTCAACCGCATCCTCACCCGTTTCATGGGCGAGATCCAGAACGTCATCGACGAGGGCACCCCGGTGGCCGTCGCCGAGCGGGCCATCGAGCCGCTCGGGCTGCCGATGTCCCCGCTGGTGCTCCTGGAGCTGGTCGGCCCGGCGATCGGCCTGCACGTCTCCGAGACGCTGCACCGCGCCTTCCCTGACCGCTTCACGGTCTCCGAGAACCTGGCCGCCGTGGTCAAGGCCGGCAAGCGCGGCTTTTACCTCTACGACTCCGGTAAGCCGGAGCTGGACCCGGAGGTCGCCGCGCTGCTGAAGCAGGGCGGCAGCGTCCTCACCGAGGAGCAGGTCCGCGACCGCGTCCTGGACGCCGTCGCGCAGGAGATCGGGATCATGCTGGAGGAGGGTGTCGTCGCCGAGGCGCAGGACATCGACCTCTGCCTGATCACCGGCGCCGGCTGGCCCTTCCACCTGGGCGGCGTCACGCCGTACCTGGACCGCGAGGGCGTCTCCGAGCGGGTGAACGGGAAGAAGTTCCTGGCCCCGGGCGTCGCCGGCGTCCCGGCCTGACCCCGCACCGCCGTACGACCCGAAGTGCCCGGCCCGTGCTGACGGGGCCGGGCACTTCGGCTTGAGCGGACCGGCTTGAG
>DOWQ01000617.1:3867-5590 GCA_003519485.1 Streptomyces sp.
GGAGGACCCGGCCCCGGCACCCACACCCAACCGCAGCAGGGAGTGCGGCCACGCGGACGCGGACGACCCGCACGCAGGCGCAGGCCAACCCACGCGGGCGCGGCCCAGCCCCCGGTGCCAGGAGCCGGGACTGGCCGGCCCGTCCTGCGGGCTCTCCCCTCCCGCCCGTCCCGGCAACGCCGGCTCGGCAGGGTGAGCGTTCCCGGGCCCCGCGCGGCGGTCAGGCTTCGGGGGGCGTGTCGGAGAGGAGGTCCAGGATCTGCTGGCCGTACTTCGCCAGCTTGTTCTCGCCGACGCCGTTCAGCGTGCCCAGGTCGGCCAGGGACGACGGAGCGGCGGTGGCGATGGCGCGCAGCGTCGCGTCGTGGAAGNNACGCCCTGTTCCTTCGCCGTGGCTCCCCGCCACGTCCGTAGGCTCTCGAAGACCGGTACGGCCTCCGCCGGCAGGTCCACCGGCGCGGCGGCGCGGCGGGAGGAGCTCTTCGCGGCGCGGGCGGCGCGCTCGGGCTCCCGGCGCAGCCGGACCTCCCGGCCGCCGCCGAGCACCTCGGCGCTGTCGTCGGTGAGCACCAGCGTGCCGTACTCGCCCTCGACGGCGAGGAAGCCCTGCGCGAGCAGCTGGCGTACCACCCCGCGCCACTCCACGGTGTTCAGCTCGGTGCCGATGCCGAAGACCGACAGTCCGTCGTGGTCGTGCTCGATGACCTTGGCCGTCTTCTTGCCGAGCAGGATGTCGACGATCTGGCCGGCCCCGAACTTCTGCCGCCGCTCCCGGGCGAGCCGGACGACGGTGGAGAGGACTTTCTGGGCCGGGACCGTGCCGTCCCAGGACTCGGGCGGGGTGAGGCAGGTGTCGCAGTTGCCGCAGGCGGAACTCTTCTCGCCGAAGTAGTCGAGCAGGTGCACCCGGCGGCACTCGACCGTCTCGCAGAGCGCCAGCATGGCGTCGACGTGCGCGCCGAGCAGCCGACGGTGCGCGTCGTCCCCCTCGGAGGTCTCGATCATCTTGCGCTGCTGGACGACGTCCTGAAGTCCGTACGCGAGCCAGGCGGTGGACGGCAGCCCGTCCCGGCCGGCCCGGCCGGTCTCCTGGTAGTAGCCCTCNNCTTGTCGATGCCCATGCCGAAGGCGATGGTGGCGACGACCACCACACCGTCCTCGCGCAGGAAGCGCGACTGGTTCGCCGCCCGGACCTGACCGTCGAGGCCCGCGTGGTACGGCACCGCGTCGATGCCGCTGCGCACCAGGAAGTCGGCGGTGCGCTCGACCGAGGCGCGGGACAGGCAGTAGACGATGCCCGCGTCGCCGGGGTGCTCGGCACGCAGCAGCTGCAGGAGCTGCTTCTTGGGGTCGTCCTTCGGCGCGATGCGGTACTGGATGTTCGGGCGGTCGAAGCTCGCCACGAAGTGCCGGGCGTCCCGGAGGTTCAGCCGCTGGGCGATCTCGCCGTGCGTCGCCTCGGTGGCCGTCGCGGTCAGCGCGATCCGGGGCACCTCGGGCCAGCGCTCGTGCAACGCCGACAGGGCGAGGTAGTCCGGCCGGAAGTCGTGCCCCCACTGCGCGACGCAGTGCGCCTCGTCGATGGCGAACAGNNGAACTCCGCCTCGACGAGCCGGCGCTCGTCCATGTCCTGGGTGGAGTTGAGGAATCCGGCCCGCACGCCGACCGCTCTCAGCGCGTCCACCTGGTCCTGCATGAGGGCGATGAGCGGCGAGATGACGAC
>DOWQ01000620.1 GCA_003519485.1 Streptomyces sp.
CCGAGCACGGCGGCGACCGTACCGGCGTCGCCGTAGTCGAGCATGTCGCGGGCGCGGCGGAGGCCCGCGCCGACGGCGCTGCGCGGCACCAGCTCGACCACCGCGTCCAGCAGCTGCTCCGGACCGCCGCAGCCCTCGGGGTCCGCCACCAGGGCCGCCGCGGCCGCGACCGCCATGGTCCCGGCCACGGCCTCCCGGTGCTGATGCGTGGTGTACGCGGAGATCTCGGCCTGGTGGGTGGCCTGCTCGGCCTCGCCCGCGTACCAGGCGCCCAGCGGGGCGATCCGCATCGCGGCGCCGTTGCCCCACGAGCCCTGGCCGCCGAACAGGGCGGAGGCGAGTTCGCGCCAGTCGCCGCCCTCCCGGATCAGCCGCAGCATCCGGTTGACGGCCGGGCCGTAGCCGCGGTCGAAGTCATGGTGTTCCGCGAACGAGTGTGCGAGCGCGTCCTGGTCGATGCGGCCGTGTTCGACCAGGACGGCCAGCACCGAGCAGGCCATCTCGGTGTCGTCGGTCCACTGCCAGACGCCAGGAGGCAGCTCCTGGTTCTTCAGCGCGGGATAGTTCGCGGGCACGAAGAACTGGGAGCCCAGGGCATCGCCCACGGCCAGACCGCGGAGGCCGGCCAGGGCTCGGTCGTGGCGCAGCGCGAGTGCGGGGTCAGCGGTCATCGTTCCTGCACTCTAACCGGTGGCGCCGTACGACTCAGGGGTGCACCAGCGTTCGAACGGCCGGTCCAGCTGGTACTTGCCGTTCGTCCCCAGCACCAGGGTCCGGCTCTCGCCGTTCCCCGGGTTGCAGAGACATTCGAATTCCGCCACCGACCAGTGGAACCAGCGCATACAGAACAGCCGCATGGTCAGACCATGAGTGATCAGCAGCACATTGGGCGGGTGGTCGGGCGCCTCGAAGCTGCGGTGCAGGCTCTCCAGGAACGCGCCCACCCGGTCGTACACGTCCGCGCCGGACTCACCCTGCGCGAACCGGTAGAAGAAGTGCCCGTACGCGTCGCGGTAGACCTTCTGCAGGCGCACGTCCGCGGCGTCCTGCCAGTTGCCCCAGTCCTGCTCGCGCAGCCGCGGCTCCTCCCGCACCCGCACCAGGGAGGGCTCCAGGCCCAGCGCCTGGAAGGTCTGGTGGGTGCGCCGGTACGGCGAGACGTACGCGCTGACCCGCTCGTCGCCGAAGACCTCCCGGAGCCGCGCTCCGGCCTCCTCGGCCTGCCGGCGCCCCTTCTCCGTCAGGCGCAGCGCGTGGTCGGGCTCCCGCTCGTAAACCGTGTCGTCGTGGTTCCCCTCCGATTCGCCGTGCCGGATGAGAACGATCCGCCGTGGCCGTGCCATGCAATCACCCTAAGGCGAGCGCTCCGCCGACGCCGAGGGCGGTCGGCGGGGACCACCGGGAGACCGCCGGGATGCCCCGGGACGGGAGCCGCCGGGGGCCGGACGCGGGCCGCGCTCGCTGCGGCCGCCGTGCCCCCTGCGCGCTCAGACCGTCCAGGACGGTTCCAGATCGACGACATCCCCGGCGATCGCCGCCACGTCGGTCTCGAGCTGTGCGCGCAGCGCGAGCCGTTCCACCCGCTCCACCCGGTACTTCCCGTGCTCGGCGGCCGAGGCCCACATCGACAGCGCCAGGAACTCGCTCCCGGGCGCCTCGCCGAAAGCGCCGCGCAGCATCCCCGGCGAACCGGCCATCGCCGGGTTCCAGACCTTCTCCTGCATGAGGATGAAGTGGTCCACCCGGTCCGGACGGACCTGGACATGCGCGACCCGGACCACGTCGGCGTCGGCGAAGGTCGGCCGGAACCCCACCTTCAGGTCGAACCGGTGCTCGAAGAGCCGTACGCGGGCACCGGTGAAGGTCCCCGACTGCGCCGCCGCGAGCCGGTCGTGCGACCGGGCCATGAAGGAGTCGTAGAAGGCCCGGCTCTCCCAGAACCCGAAGAGATGGGCGACGCCGGGCCGGCTGCGGCTCCAGCCGCCGCCCTGACCGCGGAAGCCGGGCTCGCCGAGCAGCCCCGCCCACTTTCGCTGCGCACGCTCGAAACCGCGGCGGTCCACCACGGTGCAGCGAATCCACTTGACCAGCACCGCGCCATCGTACGGCCCGGAGACGCCGGGTATCCGTTGATCGCCCAGTGCGTCCCCGGCCGCAACCGTGCGCCGTCGGCGTTCTCATGCACGAGCCGGCACGGACGGCCCGCGGGCCGGCGCTCCCGACGGGCCCGTACAGGCCCCTCACCTGCTCGCGGACGCCGAACTCCCGCCGCTCGCAGGCCCGTCGCAGGACTGCCGCGGCCCTCGCAGGATTGGCCGCAGCCCGGTCGAAACCGATCGAGGCCCGGCCGCAACGCGAGAGGGGCGTCAGCACCAGGCTGACGCCCCTCTCACTCGGGACCACTCGCTACGGCGGGCAGGCGCCGGGGGCGGAACCCGGCACGCT
Organism: Streptomyces sp.; assembly: GCA_003519485.1. Taxonomy (GTDB): domain Bacteria; phylum Actinomycetota; class Actinomycetes; order Streptomycetales; family Streptomycetaceae; genus Streptomyces. Next base: position 2,446 of record DOWQ01000620.1, read on the forward strand.
CCCGCCCCCGCTCAGCTGCAGCCGCTCGTCGAGCCGCAGCCCTCGCAGAGGTAGCAGCTGCCCGCGCGGCGCATCTTCGTACCGCAGGAGAAGCACAGCGGTGCGTCCGCGCTCAGGCCGAGCTGCATCTCCACCAGCTCGGTGGAGTTGTGCGCCTGCTTCGGCGCGGGCACCTCGGCGGCCTTCCCCGACCGTGCCGCCGGAGACTCCGCGGACTCCAGCCGGAGCGGGGCGGACTGGGCGAGACCCTCGACGTCCATCTCGTCGTCGGACTGCTCGTACGAGCCGGTCTCCAGGTGACGGCGGCGCTCGTCGGCCGAGTGGATGCCGAGCGCCGACCGGGTCTCGAAGGGCAGGAAGTCCAGCGCCAGCCGGCGGAAGATGTAGTCGACGATCGACTGCGCCATCCGCACGTCCGGGTCGTCCGTCATGCCGGCCGGCTCGAAGCGCATGTTGGTGAACTTCGAGACGTACGTCTCCAGCGGCACGCCGTACTGCAGGCCCACCGAGACGGCGATCGAGAAGGCGTCCATCATGCCCGCGAGGGTCGAGCCCTGCTTGGACATCTTCAGGAAGACCTCGCCCAGCCCGTCGTCCGGGTAGGAGTTGGCGGTCATGTAGCCCTCGGCGCCGCCCACCGTGAAGGAGGTGGTGATGCCGGGACGGCCCTTCGGCAGCCGCTTGCGGACCGGACGGTACTCGACGACCTTCTCGGCCGCCGGCTCCGCCGCGGACTTCGCCTTCTCCTCCCACTTCTTGGTGGAGAGGGGCTGGCCCACCTTGCAGTTGTCGCGGTAGATCGCGAGCGCCTTCAGGCCGAGCTTCCAGCCCTTGAAGTAGATCTCCTCGATCTCCTCGACACTGGCCGACTCCGGCATGTTCACCGTCTTGGAGATCGCACCGGAGAGGAACGGCTGGGCGGCCGCCATCATCCGGACGTGGCCCATCGGCGAGATGGACCGCTCCCCCATGGCGCAGTCGAAGACCTCGTAGTGCGCCGGCTTGAGGCCGGGGGCGTCGATCACATTGCCGCGCTCGGCGATGTGGGCGACGATCGCCTCGACCTGCTCGTCCTGGTAGCCGAGCCGCTTGAGCGCCTGCGGGACCGTGTTGTTCACGAACTGCATGGAGCCGCCGCCGACGAGCTTCTTGTACTTCACCAGCGCCAGGTCGGGCTCCACGCCGGTGGTGTCGCAGTCCATCATCAGGCCGATGGTGCCGGTCGGGGCGAGCACCGACGCCTGCGCGTTGCGGAAGCCGTTCTTCGCGCCGATGCGGATGACGTCCTGCCAGGCCTCGGTGGCCGCGGCCCAGACCGGGGTGTCCAGGTCGTCCATCCGGCCGGCGGCGGCGTTGGCGTCGGAGTGCTGCTTCATGACGCGGTTGTGGGCGTCGACGTTGCGGGCGTAGCCGTCGTACGGACCGACGACCGCGGCCAGTTCGGCCGAGCGCTTGTACGAGGTGCCGGTCATCAGGGAGGTGATGGCGCCGGCGAGGGCGCGGCCGCCGTCCGAGTCGTACGCGTGTCCGGTCGCCATCAGCAGCGCGCCGAGATTGGCGTAGCCGATGCCGAGCTGGCGGAAAGCGCGGGTGGTCTCACCGATCTTCTCGGTCGGGAAGTCGGCGAAGCAGATGGAGATGTCCATCGCNNAGGTTGCACGAGGAGTTGTCCAGGTGCATGTACTCGCTGCACGGGTTGGAGGCGGTGATACGGCCCGTCTCCGGCGACGTGTGCCAGTGGTTGATGGTGTCGTCGTACTGGATACCCGGGTCGGCGCAGGCCCAGGCGGCCTCGGCCAGCTTGCGGAACAGGCCCTTGGCGTCGACCTCCTCGATGACCTCGCCGCTCATCCGGGAGCGCAGCCCGAACCGCCGGTCGGACTCCACCGCCGTCATGAACTCGTCGTTCACCCGCACGGAATTGTTGGCGTTCTGGTACTGGACGGACGTGATGTCGTCGCCGCCCAGGTCCATGTCGAAGCCCGCGTCGCGCAGCGCGCGGACCTTCTCCTCCTCCTTCACCTTGGTCTCGATGAAGGCCTCGACGTCCGGGTGGTCGACGTCCAGGACGACCATCTTGGCCGCGCGACGGGTCGCGCCGCCCGACTTGATGGTGCCGGCGGAGGCGTCGGCACCGCGCATGAAGGAGACGGGGCCGGAGGCGTTGCCGCCGGAGGACAGCAGCTCCTTGGAGGAGCGGATGCGGGAGAGGTTCAGGCCGGCTCCGGAGCCGCCCTTGAAGATCATCCCCTCTTCCTTGTACCAGTCGAGGATCGACTCCATCGAGTCGTCGACGGACAGGATGAAGCAGGCGGAGACCTGCTGCGGCTGCTTGGTCCCGACGTTGAACCACACCGGCGAGTTGAAGCTGAAGACCTGGTGGAGCAGTGCGTAGGCGAGCTCGTGCTCGAAGATCTCGGCGTCGGCCGGGGAGGCGAAGTACGCGTTGTCCTCGCCGGCCTTGCGGTAGGTCCTGACCACGCGGTCGATGAGCTGCTTCAGGCTGGACTCGCGGTCCGGCGAACCCGCCGCCCCGCGGAAGTACTTGCTGGTGACGATGTTGACCGCGTTCAGCGACCAGGTGTCGGGGAACTCGACGCCACGCTGCTCGAAGTTCACCGAGCCGTCGCGCCAGTTGGTCATGACGACGTCACGGCGCTCCCAGGCGACTTCGTCGTACGGATGCACACCCGGGGTGGTGTGGATCCGCTCGATTCGCAGACCCTTGCTGGCCTTGCTCCCCTTGGAACGGGAACCTCGCGCCGGGCCGCTCGTCGTCTCTGTCATGACCGCCTCCCTGTAAGGGCAAAAACGCCCTGATATGCCCAGTTCTTCCCATGGGCACGATGTCTGTTCTGATGCCCGGACGCAGCGCGCCGCGGGCAAGTCCGGTCGCCGTTCAGTCGGCGCGGGGCCCATCGGGCCGGATTCCGGGCGCGACGGGCACTGGTCCCGCCGGGTCGTCCGCGAGTCCGCCGGCTCCCGCCGGCGGGTGCTGGCCGCGCAGCTCGGTGACCGCCGCCTCGAAGTCCTCGAGCGAGTCGAAGGCCCGGTAGACGGACGCGAACCGCAGATAGGCGACGAGGTCGAGCTCCTGGAGCGGGCCCAGTATGGCCAGGCCCACGTCGTGGGTGGAGAGCTCGGCACTGCCGGTCGCGCGGGCGGCTTCCTCGACCCGCTGGCCCAGCTTGGCGAGGGCGTCCTCGGTGACCGGACGCCCCTGGCACGCCTTGCGCACCCCGGAGATGACCTTGTCACGGCTGAACGGCTCGGTGACCCCGCTCCGCTTGATCACCATCAGCGCGGCGGTCTCGACCGTCGTGAAGCGGCGCGAGCAGTCGGGGCACTGACGGCGCCTGCGGATCGACGTCCCGTCGTCGGTGGTCCGGCTGTCGACCACCCGGCTGTCGGAGTGCCTGCAGAAGGGGCAGTGCATTCTTCGTCGCCCTCCTCGGACCCTCGTATTCCGTCGTGCGCACAGCATGGCCGTACGGCTCCGGCCTGCCCTGGAAGGGCCGTTCGGAGCAAGCCCCAGCATAGGCGATAGCGGAGGCGATGGAGCACCGAGACCACAACTTGTAGGTGCGTGTCGCTGTGTCACTACTAGATCTGGTGGCCGACGGTCAGGCGCGGCAACAGCGTGTCGCGGTGGCGGGGTGCCCCGGAAGACTACGGGAGGGGGGCCGTGCCGCTCCTGCCGGGGGACCGGTGTCACACTGGGTGGCGCCTCGCGGACGCCCGGCACACGACTGTGGGGCGGACGTCGGGGGACGGCGCGTACAGCCCGTGCAGCCGCGGCGAAACCGCTGCCATACACCTGATCCCGCGATCAACGCGGGCGAACGGTGAATTTTTCACTCGAACGTGTGTTTGGCGCAACCTTTCGAAAGCTACTACCGTTGTCCAACTACGGAGAACATTTCGAGAGGACGGCCGACGTGACCACCACCGCAGACAACGCGACCATCACCGCTCAGGACCGCTCCCCGCACCGGCTCGAGCAGTCGCAGCCGGTCGGCGAGCCGGCCACCGGCCCAGAGGAGCTGAAGCCCGCGCGCTCACTGCCCGGACGACCCCCAGGAATCCGCGCGGACAGCTCCGGCCTCACGGACCGGCAGCGGCGCGTCATCGAAGTCATCCGGGACTCCGTCCAGCGGCGGGGCTACCCGCCGTCCATGCGGGAGATCGGCCAGGCGGTGGGGCTGTCCAGCACCTCTTCCGTGGCCCATCAGCTAATGGCCCTGGAGCGCAAGGGCTTCCTCCGTCGCGACCCGCACCGCCCGCGCGCCTACGAGGTCCGCGGTTCGGACGGCGCCAACACCATGCCCACCGACACCACGGGCAAGCCCGCCGCCTCCTACGTCCCGCTCATCGGCCGGATCGCGGCCGGCGGCCCGATCCTCGCGGAGGAGTCCGTCGAGGATGTCTTCCCGCTCCCCCGGCAGTTGGTCGGCGACGGCGAGCTGTTCGTGCTGAAGGTCGTCGGCGACTCCATGATCGAGGCCGCGATCTGCGACGGCGACTGGGTGACCGTCCGCCGCCAGCCCGTCGCGGAGAACGGCGACATCGTGGCCGCCATGCTCGACGGCGAGGCCACGGTCAAGCGTTTCAAGCGGGAGGACGGCCATGTCTGGCTGCTGCCGCACAACGCCGCCTACCAGCCGATTCCCGGCGACGAGGCGACCATCCTGGGCAAGGTTGTCGCGGTGCTTCGCCGCGTCTGAGCGAGGCATTTCGCCCTCTGGCCCTCACAACCGGGCCCCGGAACCACTGCGCCGGTTCCGGGGCCTCGCTGCGCGCCGTACGACCACGGCCCGTCCCCTGGCCCCGGCCCCACGGCCCCGGAGGGACCGAGCCGGCGGTGGCCGCTGCCCGGGGCTTCGGGCTATGCCTCCGCGGCCTCTCGGTCTCCTGCGGCTTCCTGGGCCTCTTCGGCTGTGCTGTCAGCAGCCTCGGTGGCCTCCGGCGACTCGACGGCCTCCGGCGCGTCAGCGGCCGCGGGCACAGCGGGCGTGTCCGGCACCGCGGGCACCTCGGCGGCGGCCCGGGCGGTGGCGTCGATCGCCGCCAGTGACCTGCGCACCTGATTGCGGTCCGTCGTGTACCAGAAGTCCGGCATCGAGGCCCGCAGGAAACTGCCGTACCGCGCCTTGTCCAGCCGCGAATCGAGGACGGCGACCACTCCTCGGTCCCCCGACGCCCGGATGAGCCTGCCGGAGCCCTGCGCCATCAACAGAGCCGCGTGGGTGGCCGCCACGGCCATGAAGCCATTGCCGCCGCCCTCCTCGACCGCCTTCTGCCGGGCGCTCATCAGCGGGTCGTCGGGCCGCGGGAACGGGATGCGGTCCATCACCACCAGCTGGCAGGCCGAGCCTGGGACATCGACCCCCTGCCAGAGGGACAGCGTGCCGAACAGACAGGTGCGGGCATCCGCGGCGAAGGCGCGGATCAGCTCGCCGAGCGTCTCCTCGCCCTGGAGCAGGATCGGCACGTCCAGCCGCTCGCGCAGCGCCTCCGCCGCCGTCTGGGCGGCGCGCATCGAGGAGAACAGGCCCAGGGTCCGCCCGCCCGCGGCCTCCACCAGCTCCGCCAGCTCGTCCATGATGTCGGTGCGGCCGGCCTCCCGGCCGGGGGGCGACAGATGCCGGGCGACGTACAGGATCCCCTGCCGCGGGTAGTCGAACGGCGAGCCGACGTCGAGCCCCTTCCAGCGCGGGCTCTCGTCCCCCGACTCGCCGCCGGCCGAACCCTCCGGGGACAGGCCGAGGGATGCCCCGACGCCGTTGAAGTCGCCGCCGAGCTTGAGGGTCGCGGAGGTCAGGACCACGGAACGGTCGGCGAACAGCTTCTCCCTCAGCAGCCCCGAGACCGACAGCGGCGCCACCCGCAGGGACGCGCCGAACCGGTCGTGCCGCTCGTGCCACACGACGTCGTACTCGGAGCCCTCCACGACGCGCTCGGCGACCTGGTGCACGCTCTCGATCGCGGCGAGGGCCTGCTTACGGACGGCGTCCTCGTCCTGCACGGACTTGTCGCGGGTGTTGCCCAGGGCCGTGAGGACCGCGCGGGACGCGTCCCGCAAAGCCGCCAGGGCGTAGTTCAGCTCCTCCGGGATCTCCTCCAGGCGGCCCGGGAGGGCCAGCTCCATCAGCCGCTCGAACGTCTCGGCGGCCGTCTGCAGGCCGTCGGCCACCTTTTCGTCGACGAGCTTGGAGGCGCGGCGCACCGCGCGGTTGACCCCGCCGGGACTCAGCTCGCCAGTGGCGACGCCGGTGACGCGGGAGACCAGCTCATGGGCCTCGTCGACGATCAGGACCTCGTGCCCCGGCAGCACGGGCGCGCCCTCGATCGCGTCGATCGCGAGCAGCGCGTGGTTGGTGACGACGACTTCGGCGAGCTTGGCCCGCTCCCGGGCCGCCTCCGCGAAGCACTCGGCGCCGTACGCGCAGCGGGACGCACCGAGGCACTCCCGGGACGAGACGGACACCTGCGACCAGGCCCGGTCGGAGACTCCCGGGGTCAGGGCGTCGCGGTCTCCCGTCTCCGTCTCGTCGGCCCAGTCCCGCATCCGCAGCAGGTCCTTGCCGAGCTTGCTGGTGGGCGTGGCCGACTCGAAGACGTCGAAGAGCCCGTCCTCCTCCTCCCGCGGCACGCCCTCATGCAGCCGGTGCAGGCAGAGGTAGTTCGAACGCCCCTTGAGCGTGGCGAACTCCGGCCGACGGCGCAGCAGCGGCTGCAGCGCGCCGACCGTACGCGGAAGGTCGCGTTCCACCAGCTGCCGCTGCAGGGCGAGCGTGGCCGTCGCCACGACCACCCGCTCGCCCTGCGCGAGCGCGGGCACCAGGTAGCCGAGGGACTTGCCGGTGCCTGTGCCGGCCTGGACCAGCAGGTGGGAGCCGTCGCCGATGGCCTCGGCCACGGATTCGGCCATGGTGACCTGACCGGGGCGCTCGGTGCCGCCGATGGCGGCGACGGCGGCGTGCAGGAGTTCGGGGAGGGAGGGCTTCGTCATAGCGTGACCACCCTACGGCGCGGCACTGACATCCTCCGCCGTCACGCCCGCGAGCGGATTGGGGACCGTCCCGTGCACCGCGGCGTGCGGCCGTTCCGGCCGGTCGCGGTAGCCGTCCAGATGCAACCGGTTGCGGTTCAGGCAGAGCCGGTCGATCCGGGGCGTGAGCAGGTCGAACGCCTCGAACCGCTCCTTGAGTTCCGGGAACCGGGCGTGGTGCCGCAGGATCTCGGCCCGGACGTGGGCCCAGAACCGGGCCTCCGGCACGCCCAGGTGTTCTTCGCACAGCGGGGCCAGGTAGCGGAAGACGCCGACGAACAGCCCGGAGTGGATGAACTGGGTGAGGAAAGCCGGCTCCTCGGTGAGCAGCACGGCCCGTACGTCCGCGGGCATTCCCGCGTGCTCCGGCAGCGATCCGGAGCTGATGTTCACGTCGTCCACGAAGTCCTTCACGGCCAGCCGCACCGGCACGTCCCGCTCGTCGAAGACCACGATGGCGTTCTCCCCGTGCGGCGAGAAGACCGTGCCGTACCGGTAGAGGAAGCGCAGCAGCGGCGGCAGCAGCGCGGCGAAGAGCCGGCGCAGCCAGACGTCCGGCGCGAGCCCGGAGCGCCGCACCAGCTCGGCGGCGAACGACCGGCCCCGCGGGTCGGTGTGCAGCAGCGCGGCGAGGGTGCGCGCCCGCTCCCCCGCGTCGAGCCGCGGCGCGAGCGGCTCGCGCCAGATGCAGCCGAGCAGCTCCTTGTACTGGTACGGCACCTCCGGCAGTCGGTCGTAGAGCGGGTGTTCGACGGTGACGGACGCCGTCTCGCCGAGCAGGATCACCCGGGTCTCGTCGCGCAGGAACGAATCTTCGGCGTGCAGCGACTGCACCCACTGGGTGACGGCGGGGGCGGCGAGCGTGCGCTCGGTCGGCAGACCCCGCCAGACGAGCGTGTTGAGCACCGACAGCGGGAGTTTGACCGTACGGGCCCGGGGGCGGCTGACGTTGAGGAAGGTCCGGATGGACTGCTGCGGCAGCCGGAGGTCGTCGTCCGCCGGGAGCGGGATGATGCTCCCGTCGGCGATGTGCGGGGCGAACAGTGGCACGATGCTCTCGTCCCACTGCCAGGGGTGGACGGGGAGCCAGAGGTAGTCGCCCGGGTCGCGGCCGTGCTCGGCGACGGTTCGGTCGAACACCGCGCGGGTCCCGGGGGACAGCTCCTCGGCGTAGAGCCGGTCCGGCGACGCCAGGGCGGGGACACCGCGGTACGTGGCGAGGTCGCGGTGGACGGCGAGCCAGGGCAGGCGCTGGGGTATGCGGGCCTCCGGCGCCCAGCGGACGGCGTCGGCGGCGGAGAAACCGACGCGGCCCTTGTTGGCGACGATCCACGGGTGGCCGGTCTGGTGGCCCTCCAGTTCGGCGTAGCCGAGGTCGGCCAACTCCCCCGCGCTCAGGGCCGTCTCCTCCATCCGGGTGTCGGCGGCGAGGGTGGTGGTCAGCTCGCGGATCAGATGGCCGGTGGTGTCGCCGGGGAGCGCGAGCACGGTGCTGTGACCGCGGGCCAGGAATTCCAGCGGATCGGCGGACGGCTCGATCGAGTCCGGGTCCACCCGCCAGTGGCCGTACGCGCCGCGGGCGGCCCGGAAGCGGTAGGTGAGGCCGGGGGCGACGGTGAGCCGGTGGGCGAGCGGGTCGGCACCGTCGGCCTCGGGGGTGATCACCTCCTCGTACGCGAACTCGCCGAGCATCTTGGCGAACATCCGGCGGGCCGCTCGCTGCCAGGCGGCATGGCTCTGCTGCGGTGTCTGACGCAAAATCTTTGCTCCTCGGACGGAAACGGGGACGGGCCGAGTGGTGCGACGGAGCGGCAAACGGAATGCGGGCGGCGGGACCCCTCGGTGTGACGAGCCCCCGCGTCACAGCAGGTCGCGCAAGGCACGATCGCGGATCAGCAGGGCGGCTCGCCGGTCCGGGAGGTCCATTTCGGCGGAGAATCGGAAGCCCGCACGGAGAAAGGCTGCCACGGAAGGGGTGTTGCGGAGGTCCGGTTCGGCCACTACCCGGGTACAGGATGGCCGATTATCGAGCACAAGGCCGGAAACGGCACGGATCAGGCAGCTGCCGACGCCCCGCCCGCGGTCGCCGACGGCACCGATGACGACATGGACGCCGGTGTCGTGCGGCCGGGCCGGATAGTGGCGCGCGACGGGGGCGAGATCGGCCCGGTAGATCTCCCAGTAGCTCATCGGGGCGCCGTCGAGGAGGCCGAGGCAGGGGATACTCCGGCCGTCTCCGCCGAGCTGGGCACGGAGGTGGACGCCGGTGATCTCCGCCGGCCCGGCCAGCCCCCAGAGGGCGGCCACCGCCGGGTCGTTCATCCAGCGGGAGACCAGGGCGAGGTCCCGCTCCACCCGGACCGGGACCAGCCGCAGCTTCCCGGCCCGGGTGGCGACCGGGCCCCAGCCCGCGATGTCGCCGAGCAGGTCGTGGCCGGCGGGGCGCGGCGGCGCGCCCCCTGCCGTGCCCGCGACGGTGCCGCCGG
>DOWQ01000621.1 GCA_003519485.1 Streptomyces sp.
CGCTGGCGGGCTGCGCCGCCAAGTCCGCGGAGACCCAACTCGACCTCAAGCTCGGCGACGGCACGCCGCTGACGGTCACCGTTTCCGGCCTCGTCGAGGAGGACAACGCCTTCCACCGGCTCGACGAGCTGATGGAGATCGACCTCGCCGCCATCGACCCCGACCGCCNNCTTGGTGCATAATCGCCGAACGTTCCTAGAATGGGTCAATGCTCACCGTCCTGTCGCCCGCGAAGACGCTCGATTTCGAGACGAAGCTCACCACCAGGAAGCATTCCGAGCCGCGCCTGGTGTCGCAGTCGGCCGGGCTCATCGAGATCATGCGCGAGAAGACGCCGGGCGACGTCAAGGAGCTGATGTCGATCTCGGAGGAGCTCGCCACGCTCAACGTGCAGCGCTACCGGGACTACGAGCAGGAGCACACGACGAAGAACTCCCGCCCCGCGGTGCTCGCGTTCAACGGCGACGTCTACCAAGGGCTTCGCGCCACGGAGTTCGACGCCCGCGACCTCACGGAGGCCCAGAAGTCGCTGCGGATCCTGTCGGGGCTCTACGGGCTGCTCCGCCCGCTGGACCTCATCCAGCCGCACCGGCTGGAGATGGGGACGCGGCTCAACACGTCGCGCGGCCACACGCTCTACGACTGGTGGGGCACGATCGTCACGGACCAGTTGCGCCGCGACCTGGATGCGTCGCCCGGGTCCGACGTGCTGGTCAACCTCGCGTCCAACGAGTACTTCAAGGTGGTCCACACCGACGCGCTGGGCGCGCGGGTGGTGAGCCCGCGCTTCGAGGACCGCGGGCCGGACGGCACGCCCCGGGTGGTGAGCTTCCACGCGAAGAAGGCCCGGGGCGCGATGGCGGGCTGGCTGGTGCGCAACCGCATCCGCACCGTCGCCAGGATCGTCGATTTCGACGACCTCGGCTACCGGTACGACGAGGCGGCGTCCACCAAGGACCAGCCCGTCTTCATCCGCTAGGTCACATGTCGGTCATCATGGCGCCCATGCCGAGCATCATCAGGAGGATGAACAGCACGGTGCCGACGATGGCGACGATGCTCAGGATCTTGCCGAGCAGGTAGCCGATCTTGATGCCGCCCTCGAACCGGTACGGCGCCCCGGCCTCCACTTCCTTCTTCGCCTTCCCACCGAGGTACCAGGCGATGAACGAGACGATCGGCAGGAAGAACCCGAGGATGCCGAGCACGAGGACGCTGGTGGCCTGCGGGTGCTCGCCCTGCGGCTGGGACCCGTACCCGTACGGCTGCGCCATGCCGTAGCCGGGCTGCTGCTGGTAGCCGTAGCCGGAGTACGGCTGCTGCCCGTACTGCCCCTGCTGTTCCTGGCCACCGCTGTACGGCATGGTCCACGGTCCGGTCGCCGACGGATCAGCGCTCGCGGGAGCTATGGGGGGCGGCGCGTAGCCATGGCCGGGGGCGGCGAGCGGGTCTCTGCCGGACTGTGCGTCGCTCGAGTCGAGAAAGCCTTCGGGCAGCTGGACGAAGGCCGTGGCGTCGGAGTCGTACTCGCCGCCCTGCGCGGTCGGCTGCCAGCCACCCGCGGGCTGCGCCCCGGGGTCGGGGTGCGGCTGACGCGGCTGTCGCGGTGTTTCGGAACTCATGCGAGCGCCCTCCCCAGAGCTCGGCGGGCCAATGCGGCCACCGTACGCCGAAGGTGCAGAACGGCAGGTGGCAGGGCCGGGGGCGCGGAGCCGTCCGCGGCCGGTGCCGGGTCCGGAATGCAGGCGCCCGCGACGTACTCCCCGAAGGCCGTGCAGGCTTCCGGGGCGAGCCCGCGGTCGCCGTCCCAGTCGATGAGCCCGGCGACCCAGCGCTCGGCCTCCAGCGGCCGCAGCGGCATCGGGGCGACCGCGCCGACGGCGCAACGCACGCTGCGCCGCGCGGGGTCGAGAACCAGTGCGACGGAGGCGGTGGCGCGGCCGGGTCCGGTACGGCCGGTGGCCTTGAGGTAGGTCTGGGGGGCGTGCAGCAGCGGAACCCGGACAAAGCCGACGAGTTCGCCGGGGCGCAGCATCTCCATGCCGGCGAGCAGATGGCTGACCGGGATCTCGCGGCGGCCGTGGTCCGGCCCGGCGATGATCAGGGTGGCTTCCAGCGCCGCCAGTACGGGCAGCGAGTCGCCGGTGGGCGCGGCGGTGACGATGTTGCCGCCGAGGGTGCCCGCGTTACGGATCTGCGGCGGGCCCGCGGCGCGCGAGGCGGCGGCGAGCGCCGGGATGAGCGCCGCGAAGTCCGGGCGGCCCATCCGGGCGTGGCTGAGACCGGCGCCGAGCAGTGCGTGACCGTCCTGGTACTGCCAGCCGCGCATCTCGCTGATCCGGCCGAGGCCGACCAGGGCTGCGGGCCGCAGCAGACCGGAGTTGACCGAGGCCATGAGATCCGTACCGCCCGCGACAGGCACGGCGGCCGGCATGGCTGCCAGGGCCGCCACGGCCTCGTCGAGCGAAACCGGCAATGTCACCGTTCGCGCCGTCTGCGGTGCGTGCGTGGTCAACCCAGCTGCCCCTTCCCGGTGTCCCGCCTGTTCCGCCGTACGGTACGTGCTCACAGCCCGGACGTGGCAACTCTGGCACATCTTAGGAGCCCCTCGGCGCGAGGGTCCGCGAAGGGTTGATTCCTACCCGTCATGGGCGAAAGTCCGATTCATTGCCCTGTCGCCCATACAGGCGGTTTAAGAGGCGCTTCACTGAACCTTGTATGGCTAACGCCCTTGCGGGGCCCGTGGTTCCAGGGTCTCCGGGGGACCGGGTGTGCCGGGGACCGCGCTGCGGGCTGCGGCGGCTCGTACATCCCGTCCCGTACGCGGCCCGCCGACCGCCCGCGCCGCGCACCGTACGTGCTCGCGGCGCGCGGCTCCCGCCGCGCGGCTCACACGATCGGGGGCGGCCCGTCGATCGGGCGTCCGAGGGTGGCGATTCCTTCCGGTACGGGCCGCCGCTGCCAGGGGCGGGGGCCGCCGGGCGGGCGGTAGGCGACGCCGAGGGCGTCGAGTCGCGCGTAGTGCACGGCCATTCGGGTGTCGAAGGCGGCGAAGTCGCGCTCGGCGGGGGCGGGCAGCCGAGACCAGGCGACCTCGGCGAAGGCGGCTAGACGGGGGAAGACCTGGTAGTCGACGCGCTGCTCGGTCTCCATCACCTCCGTCCAGACGTTGGCCTGGGTGCCGAGGACGTGCGCGGCCTCCTCGGAGCTGAGTTGCGGCGGCAGCGGCTCGAACCGGTAGACGTCCTCCAGCGTGCGGACGTAGCCGATGGGCATCGGCTCGTCCTCGCCCGGCGCCTGCCGGTGGTCCAGATAGACCTGCTGCTCCGGGCACATGACGACGTCGTGACCGGCCCGTGCGGCGGCGATGCCCCCGGCGTAGCCGCGCCAGGACGAAACGGCCGCCCCCTCGGCCAGGCCGCCTTCGAGGATCTCGTCCCAGCCGATGAGCCGGCGGCCCCGGTCGGCGAGCCAGCGGGCGAAGTGCCGGATGAACCAGCTCTGCAGGCCCTCCTCGTCACCCAGGCCGAGTTCGGCGATGCGCGCCTGGGCGGCGGGCGACGAACGCCACTGGTCCTTGGGGCACTCGTCGCCGCCGATGTGGATGAAGGGGGACGGGAAGATCTCGAGGACCTCCGTCAGCACGTCCTCGTAGAAGCGGAGGGTGTTGTCGGTGGGGGCCAGTACGTTCGCATTGATGCCCCAGGTGGTCCAGACGTCGAGGGAGGCGCCCGTGTTGCCGAGTTGCGGATACGCGGCGATGGCGGCCTGCGAGTGTCCGGGGATGTCGATCTCGGGCACCACGGCGATATGCCGTTCGGCGGCGTAGGCGACGATCTCGCGCAGATCCGCCCGGGTGTAGTGACCGCCGTGCGGCTTCTCGTCCCAGAGCGGCGAGGCGCGGTGCCCGTACTTGGTGCGCTCGCGCCAGGCTCCCGTCTCCGTGAGCCGCGGGTGGCGCTCGATCTCGATCCGCCAGCCCTGGTCGTCGGTGAGGTGCAGGTGCAGGACGTTGAGCTTGTGCGCGGCGAGCAGGTCGAGATAGCGGAGGACGCCGTCCTTGGGCATGAAGTGCCGTGCGACGTCCAGCATCATCCCGCGCCAGCTGAAGCGCGGGGCGTCCTCGACCACGCCGTACGGGACGGTCCACTCGCTCCGGCCAGGATCGACGGGCGCCCGCCGGAAGGCATCGGGGCCGAGCAGTTGGCGAAGGGTCTGCGCGGCCCAGAAGACCCCGGCCGGGCCGCCGCCCGCCAGCTCGATGTGCCGCTCGTCGACGGTGATCCGGTAGCCCTCGGCGCCGAGTTCCGCCGCGACCGCAGGATCGGTGCGCAGGACGACGCGGCTTCCGCCGCCGTCCCGATCGTCGCCGTGGCCACCGTCACCGTCACCGCCGTCACTGGCCGGGTCCAGCGGCAGGCCGGTGGCGGCGCCGACGACGGAGCGCAGCCAGCGGGCCGTGCCCTCGGTCCCGGGCCGGGTCTCGACCCGCGTCCGGTGGCCGAGCCGGTGGTACGACCGTCCGCCGGTGCCGGGTCCGGG
>DOWQ01000146.1 GCA_003519485.1 Streptomyces sp.
GGCGAGGGCCGCGGTGAGGCCGGCGGCCCCGGCGGCGGCGACCACGGCGCGGCGGCCGACGGTCCGGCTCGTCCGGCCGGTCCCCTGAGATCCCGTCATCGTGAGTACGTCCCTTTCCTGGTGGCGCTCCCGGCGGCCCGTCCTGCGACGGCCCCTCTCACTGAGGGGGTACGGATCGCGGGGCCCGGGTGTTCAATCACATCCCGAGCGCCTTGCTGAGGAAGCCGAGCTGGGCCAGGAGCAGATTCCCGGCGATGTTCTCCTGCGCGGCGAGATGGGACACGCCCGGCAGCGGGAGCACGCTGTGCGGCCTGCCCGCCGCCAGCAGGGCGGCCGACATCCGGAGCGTGTGCGCCGCCGTGACGTTGTCGTCCGCCAGCCCGTGCACGAGCAGCAGCGGGCGGCGCAGCGCCGCCGCGTCGTCGATCAGCGAGGAGCGGGCGTAGGTTTCCGGCTCCTCGTCCGGCATGCCCAGGAACCGCTCCTGCCAGTGGGTGTCGTACAGCCGCTGGTCGAACGGCGCGGCGCCCGCGACGGCCGCGTGGAAGACGTCCGGCCGGCGCAGCACCGCGCCCGCCGCGAGATAGCCCCCGTAGGACCAGCCGCGGATCGCGACCCGGCCGAGATCCAGGTCCGGGCACTGCTCCGCCGCCGCGTGCAGGGCCTCCACCTGGTCCTCCAGGGCGGGTCCGAGCTTGTCGCCGCGGATCGTTTTCTCCCAGGCGGGGCCCCGGCCGGCGGTGCCGCGGCCGTCCGTGACGAGCACGGCGAACCCCTGTTCGGCGAACCACTGGGACACGCAGCTCCACCACTGCCGGCTGCGGGTGACGACCTGGAGGGCCGGACCGGCGTACGGGTCGAGCAGGACCGGCAGCCGGACGCCCGGCTCGTGCCAGGAGGGGAGGTACAGGGCGGCCCGCAACTCGCGGTCTCCGAGCCGGAGCAGGGCCGGCGCGGGCCGGACGGCCGGCTCCTCGGCGAGCGACGCGATCCGTCCGGCCTCCGTGCCGCCGGTCAGGACGCTGACGCGGTGGCCGTCCGGGGTGCGGCTGTCGAGCACGACGGTGTCCCCGCCGACCGTGGCCGTGTGCACGCCCGGTTCCTCGCTGAGCCGTACGCACCGGCCGTCCGGTTCGAACGCCCATACGTGGACCTCGGTCGGCTCCTCGCTCGCGGTGAACAGCACGCGCTCGCCGTCCACGGCCAGCAGGGCCCGTGCTTGCAGCCCGGCGGGCGTGCGGTCCCCGTCGCCGCGCCGCAGGCCCCGCGTGTCGTCCTTCTCGTACGGGTGTACGAGCGCACCGGATGTCGTGCGGACCGGCGCGCCCTCGGCCAGGTGCACCCAGGCCGGGTCGCGCTGTTCGTGCAGGAGTTCGGTCGCGCCGGTGGCCGGGTCCGCGGCCAGTACGCGCACTGTCCGCTGGTCGCGGCTCTGCACCGTGATCAGCGGGCCGTGCGCGTCCCAGTCCGCGGTCGCCACGTACTCGAACGCCGCCCGGTCCCAGGAGAGGTCCGTGCGCCCGCCGTCCGTCGTGAACACATGCAGGGACACCTCCGCGTTGGCCGTGCCCGCCACCGGGTAGGGCAGCGTGCGCGGCGGCACGTCGGGCCGGGACGGATCGGCGAGATACCAGCGTTGTACGGAGGACGTGTCCACCCGCGCGACGAGCAGCGCGGACCCGTCCGGGGCCCACCAGAAGCCGCGCATCCGGCCCATCGACTCGGCGGAGACGTGGTCGGTGAGCCCGTACGTCACGTCCGGCCCCTCGGGCGCCGCGATGACCCGGTCGCGCCCGTCGTCCAGGTCCACCACGCGCAGCGTGCCCCGGGTGACATACGCGACCGACCGGCCGTCGGGGGAGAGGCGCGGATCGACGGCGGGTCCGGCGGCGCGCACCCGGAACGGCCTGCCGCCGTCCGTCCGCACCACCCACAGCCCGCCGCCGAGCGCGAACACCGCGGTCCGCGCGTCGTGGTCCGTGCTGTACGACACCACTCCGTCCGCGCGTTCGCCCGCGCGTTCGCGCCGGACACGCTCCGCCTGCGGGACCGCGGCGCCGCCGCCCAGCCGGGCCGGATCGGCGAGGACCCGCTCCGAACCGTCCTCGTACAGCCACAGCAGGCTCACCGGATCGGCGCCGCCGCCCGTCCGCAGGAACAGCACGCGCCGGCTGTCCGGCGAGATGACGAACAGCCGCGGCACTCCCAGTGAGAAGCGGCGGGTGCGGGCGAACTGGCGGGGAAAGGCGGAAGCGTCCATCCGGGTACTCTGACAGGCCGTCGGCGAGCGCCGGTTCACGGCCCGTAACCTGGGGGGATGCTGCGCGAAGTCATCGCCACCCGCTATGTCGCACCGCTGCGTGAGGGCGGCTCGCTGCCCGGACTCGTCGAGGCGGACGACCTGGCCCTCTACGTCGTCAAGTTCAGCGGGGCCGCGCAGGGCCGGAAGACCCTGGTCGCGGAGGTGATCTGCGGCGAGCTCGGCCGCCGGCTGGGCCTGCGGGTACCGCGATCGGTCGTCGTACGGATCGACCCGCTGCTGGGCCTGAGCGAGCCGGACCCGGAGGTGCAGCAGCTGCTCAAGTCCAGCGGCGGCCGCAACGCCGGTACGGCCTACCTCTCCGGGGCGCTCGGCTTCGATCCGCTCGGCTGGGAGATGGCGCCCGCCGACGCCGGCCGGGTCGTCTGGTTCGACGCCCTGGTGGGCAACGTCGACCGGTCCTGGCGGAACCCCAATCTGCTGGTCCGGCACGGCGAGCCGTGGCTGATCGACCACGGGGCCACCCTGGTCTGGCACCACAACTGGCCGACCGCGCGGGCCGCGCTGGACCGGCCGTACGACGCCACCGACCACGTCCTCGCCCCGTTCGGCCCGGACGTCCGCGCGGCGGCCGCCGAGCTGGCGCCGCTGGTCACCGGCGAGCTGCTCGCCGAGGTCGTCGCCGAGGTGCCGGAGGAGTGGCTCGCCGGCGAACCGGGTTTCGACGGCCCCGGACCGCTGCGCGACGCGTACGTCGAGACGCTGCTGCGCCGGGCGGCCACCATCCACGGACGGATCGCCCTGGCTCCAGCCGGTCCGGGCGGCGGAAGGGCGGGCCGGTGAGCGCGCGCGAGATCTTCGAATACGCCCTGCTGCGGGTGGTGCCACGCGTCGAGCGCGGCGAGCGCATGAACGCCGGAGTCCTGGTCTACTGCCGGGCGCGGTCCCTCGTCACCGCCCGTACGCATCTCGACGAGGCCAGGCTGCGGGCCCTCGACCCGGACGCCGACACGGCGGGCGTACGGGCTGCCCTGCGCGCCGTCGAGGACATCTGCGGCGGCGGGGAGCGGGCCGGGCAGGCGGCGGCGGAGGACGCGGGGCGGCGGTTCCGCTGGCTGATCGCGCCGCGCAGTACGGTGCTTCAGCCCGGACCCGTGCACACCGGTCTGACGGCCGACCCGGAGGCCGAGGCGGACCGGCTGCTCGGCCTGCTGGTGCGCTGACGGGCGCTCCCCGGAGCTCCCGGGAGCGCCCAAGGCGGCTCCGTCGGCGGGCCGGTGCGGGCACCGTGCGGGCTGTGACCTTCGGCGCCTCGCGCGGCGGGCCGTTGACACAGCGTGCCGGGGCTTCTAGCGTTTCGTCGACCCTACCTACTAAGCGGTTGCTCACCTTGGTTCGTGTGGTGTCCCGCGCCGGCCGGCGCGGGGTGCCCGCGGTGAGCCGGACCCGCATCCGAACGCGAGGAGAACCCGCATGTCCACCACCGAGCAGCGCGTCGCCATTGTGACGGGCGGAGCCCGTGGCATCGGCGCGGCCACCGCCGTCCGTCTGGCCGAGGAGGGCCGCGCCGTCGCCGTGATCGACCTCGACGAGGCGGCCTGCAAGGACACCGTGGAGAAGATCACGGCCGCGGGCGGCAAGGCCCTCGCCGTCGGCTGCGACGTCTCCGACGCCGGTCAGGTCGAGGCCGCGGTCACCCGGATCGCCGAGGAGCTGGGCGCGCCGGTGATCCTCGTCAACAACGCCGGTGTGCTCCGCGACAACCTGCTCTTCAAGATGGCGGAGAGCGACTGGGACACCGTCATGAACGTGCACCTCAAGGGCGCGTTCCTGATGACCCGGGCCTGCCAGAAGTACATGGTCGACGCGAAGTTCGGCCGGGTCGTCAACCTGTCCAGCAGCTCCGCGCTGGGCAACCGCGGCCAGGTGAACTACGCCACCGCCAAGGCCGGCCTGCAGGGCTTCACCAAGACCCTCGCCAAGGAGCTCGGCAAGTTCGGCGTCACCGCCAACGCCGTCGCGCCCGGCTTCATCGTCACCGAGATGACCGCCGCCACCGCCGCCCGCGTCGGGATGGGCTTCGAGGACTTCCAGGCCGCGGCCGCCACCCAGATCCCGGTGCAGCGCGTCGGCCGCCCGGAGGACATCGCCAACGCCATCGCCTTCTTCGCGGGCGACGCGGCCGGCTTTGTCTCCGGCCAGGTCATGTACGTGGCCGGCGGCCCGCTCAACTGATCCGTACCAGGAGAGGCGCAGAAAGATGACTGCCGACGTGCAGGACAGTGGAAAGGCCGCGATCGTCACCGGGGCGAGCCGCGGCATCGGCTACGGCATCGCGGAGGCCCTCGTCGCCCGCGGTGACCGGGTGTGCATCACCGGGCGCAACGAGGACTCCCTCAAGGAGGCCGTCGAGCGGCTCGGCGCCGACCGGGTGATCGGGGTGGCCGGCAAGGCGCATGACGAGGAGCACCGCGCGGTCGTCGTCGAGCGCGTCATGGAGGCGTTCGGCCGGGTCGACTACCTCGTCAACAACGCGGGCACCAACCCCGTCTTCGGCCCCATCGCCGAGCTGGACCTCGGCGTGGCGCGGAAGGTGTTCGAGACCAACGTCATCTCGGCGCTCGGCTTCGCGCAGCAGACCTGGAAGGCCTGGCAGCAGGCGAACGGCGGCGCGATCGTCAACATCGCGTCGATCGCCGGCGTCTCCGCCTCGCCCTTCATCGGCGCGTACGGCATGAGCAAGGCCGCCATGGTCAACCTGACGCTCCAGCTCGCGCACGAGATGTCGCCGGGCGTCCGGGTCAACGCCATCGCCCCGGCGGTGGTCAAGACGAAGTTCGCGCAGGCGCTCTACGAGGGCCGGGAGGCCGAGGCCGCCGCGTCGTACCCGATGGGGAGGCTCGGCACCCCGGAGGACATCGGCGGCGCGGCCGAGTTCCTGCTCTCGGACCGGTCCGGCTGGATCACCGGCCAGACGCTCGTCGTCGACGGCGGCATCTTGCTCAACGCGGGTGTCGGCTGACGGCTCGGGTCCGCGCCGAGCACGCCAGGGACGGAAGGCCCCCGGCGCCACCCCGTCCGGGGCGGCGCCGGGGGCCTCCGCCGTTGCGTGCCGGGAGCTCGGGGAGGCGGGCAGCGCCTGGAGCGTTCGGGGACTCTCGGTGCGTGCGGGTCCGGTGCCGCACCGTCGTCGCTTCGGTGCCGCCCGGCCGGGGCCGTACCGGGGGTTGTCAGTGGCCGCCGGTACGTTCTGGGGACAGAGACGAACCGATCCCGGAGGTTGTTGACGTGACCGACATGCTGCCCGAGTCCTGGCGCGGTGTCCTCGGCGAGGAGCCGGCGAAGCCGTACTTCACGGAGCTCATGGACTTCGTCGAGGCGGAGCGGGCCGCGGGGCCGGTCTATCCGCCGCGGGAGGATGTCTTCGCGGCACTGGAGGCCACGCCGTACGACCGGGTCAAGGTCCTGGTCCTCGGGCAGGACCCGTATCACGGTGCAGGTCAGGGGCACGGGCTGTGCTTCTCGGTGCGGCCGGGAGTGAAGACGCCGCCGTCGCTGCGCAACATCTACAAGGAGCTGCGGGAGGACCTGGGCCACCCGGTGCCGGACAACGGCTGTCTGCTGCCGTGGGCCGAGCAGGGGGTGCTGCTGCTCAACCGCGTGCTGACCGTCGAGCCGGGCAACCCGGGCTCGCACCGCGACAAGGGCTGGGAGAAGGTCACCGAGCAGGCCATCCGCGCCTTGGTGGACCGCGACGGCGAGCCGCTGGTCGCGATCCTGTGGGGACGCGACGCCCGCAACCTCGCCCCGCTGCTGGTCGACGTGCCGCTGGTGGAGTCGGCACATCCGAGCCCGATGTCGGCCGACCGCGGGTTCTTCGGCTCGAAGCCGTTCAGCCGAGCCAACGAGCTGCTCGCCGACCTCGGCGGTGACCCGGTGGACTGGAAGCTGCCCTGAGACGAGCGAACGGCACTCTCGGCCAACCAGGTTGGCCGAGAGTGCCGTTCACTCGGTGTCTCGGGCTCCCGGTGGCTCAGCGCGGCAGGTCGACCTCCAGGACCTCCAGGCCGCGGATCAGGTCGACGACGTAGACCAGGTTCGTCTTGTCGCCGGTGGCGATCCCGCGGATGTTGCGCCGAGGCACCCAGTAGGTGTCCCACACCTCGGAGACCCCGGTGGCGAAGTAGCCGTACTCGGTGAGGTCGGTGGCGTCCCGCACGTCGGTGAAGCGCACGCCGCCCTGGTAGAAGCCCTGGGCGACGATTCCGCTGGGGTGCACGTCGAACCAGTGGGCCGAGCAGAACGTCATCTGCGGCAGTGCGGCGCCCTCGCCGACCGACACCGGGTTGATCCGGTCGAGCGGGTGCACCGCGGCCGGGGTGCCGTCGAGCCGCTCGACGTACCAGGACTGGAAGCTGCCCGCGGTGGCGCAGTCGGTGTTCTCGTAGTCCTCCTCGGTGATCAGCAGGACGTTGCCCGCCGCGACGCTCGGCGGGGTGTCGGGCGCGAAGCGCGAGGCGTTGGGCCGGTCGGAGTTGTGGTGGATGAAGTCGTTCCAGGGCGTCGAGGTGCCGTTCTCGTCGGTCGTGGTGACCAGGCTCGGCGCCGCCGGGTCGCGCACGTCGAAGATCGCGCTGCCGCCGGAACCGGTGTGGATGCCGTAGCCCGCCCCGTCGAAGTTCCACTTGTGACCCGCACCGCGGGTGAACACCGCGTTCGGCCCGGCTGCGGGGGAGGCGAAGGGCTGCACGCCCGGGGCCGTGGGGTCCCCGTCGACCTCGCGGGGCGCGTCGAGATCGGTCAGGTCGAGCACCGAGAACGTGCCCGCGGTGCCTGCGCTGTACGCGAAGTCGCAGGCGGTGTCGCGGATGCAGGAGACGGTGTGCGTGCTGGTGGTGGTGCGCGCGGTGGACCGCACCCGCGGCGTCGTCGGGTTGGTCACGTCGACGATCGCCACCTCGCGGCTGGTGCCGACGTGGTCGGGATCGGTGCCCGCAGGCACCCCGAACAGGTCGTAGCCCACCATGACGAACCGCTCGATCGCCCCTCCGGGGCCGCGGCGCTCACCGTAGTTGATCGCCTCGTTCTCGAAGTGGGCCAGCGGCAGGACACCGGTCAGCCGCGGGGCCATCGGGTCGGTGACGTCGAAGACGCTGATGCCCGTCGTCGTGGACAGGATGAACAGCGGCGCACTCGTCGCGAACACCCCCGAGATGCCCAGGGTGTCGGGGAAGGAGTTGACCAGCCGGACGTTGGGGCTGGACAGCACCGGGATGTTCACCCCGCTCGCGAGCTGCTCCCGCTTCTGCGCGCGCTGCGGTTCCTGGTCGGGAGGCGGCGGGTGGGCCGCGGCGGTCGAGGCGGTGCCGACCATGAGGGCCACGGCCAGGAGAGATGTGAGCACGGCCAGTAGGCGGGCGCGCATGTCAGCCTCCGAAGGTTCACTCGATTGAGCGGCAGCATGGCTGCTCGATCGGGTGAAAGTCCAGTGACTCCCGGAGTTTCTCGTTCACAGACGACAACGGCCCCGTCGCCCGAGGAACCCGGGCGGCGGGGCCGACTGTCGAAAGGCGGTGAGCCGCGCTCAGGCGCGGGAGACCTTGCCCGCCTTCAGGCAGGACGTGCACACGTTCTGGCGCCGGCGGTTGCCGCCGTCGACACGGGTGCGCACGGTCTGGATGTTCGGGTTCCACCGCCGCTTGGTACGGCGGTGCGAGTGCGAGACGTTCATGCCGAAGCCCGGACCCTTGCTACAGACGTCGCAGACGGCAGCCACGTCGGACACTCCTCGAATCGGGGGAACGCCGGGATGCCCCGGTCGTGAACCGCAAGACTACCTGCGCCGTCCGGCGCGGCGCACACCCCCCGGTCACTACCCTTCGGGCGTGCCCCCGATCCTCGACGCCACGCTGCTCACCGGGTGGGCACGGGCCGCCGTGCGGGCCCTGGAACGCCACCGCACCGAGATCGACCGGATCAACGTCTTCCCGGTCCCCGACGGCGACACCGGCACGAACCTGCTGATGACGATGCGGTCGGCCGCCGAGCAGATCGGCCCGCCCGCGACCGGCACCACCAGCCCGGAGTCGCGCGTGGCGTCGGCGCTGGCCCGCGGGGCGCTGCTGGGGGCGCGTGGCAACTCCGGGGTGATCCTCTCGCAGGTGCTGCGCGGATT
>DOWQ01000488.1 GCA_003519485.1 Streptomyces sp.
GGTGTTCGGTTCCGGTGTTCGGTCGCGCTGTGCGGTCGTGCGTTCGGTCGCGCGCTTACGTCGTGCATCGGGGGACCGGCCGGCCCGCGCCGGCCCGCGTGGTCAGTCGCGGGGCATGGTCGCGGTGCGCTCGACGGTGCCGAAATCCCCGATCCCCGGGATGAGCGACGGGATCGTGACGACGGCGGTGGCGGTCGCCTCGTCGCCCGCGCCCCCCACGCCGATGTCCGCGCCGTCCCCGAGCCAGCCGCTCATCGCCGCCTTGCCCGCCGCCACCGGATCGGCCGTCGCCTCCTCGTACGACGCGGTACGGGCGGCGGCGCGGGCTCCCGTGCCGGCCTGGGAGACGGTGTATGCCACGACGCCGAGCTGCATCGCGGCGAACGCGACGAGCAGCAGGACGGGGATGAAGCCGAGGAATTCGAGGGCCACCTGCCCCCGGTCCCGGCAGCCCCGACTCCGCCGACCCCCGCCCCGGCCGCCCCGGCCCCGGCCGCGGTCCCTGCTCGTACGCTCCCACCGCTCGCCGTCACCGGTTCGCGCAAGGGCGCCGGCCCGCGACGAGCCCGTACGGGCACCGGCAGCGTCCCTCCGTGTGACCATCGCTCAGCCCTCCTCCGCCGCACCGGCTTCGCCGGTGATCGTGACCGGGAAGTCCACCGAGCCCGGGAAGAGCACGGGGACATCCAGCCGGACCCGGGCCAGCCACAACCCCGCGTCCGGCGAGCAGCTGATGTCCGCGTCCGCCTGCCACGCACCCGGGAGGTTCTGCTCGGCCGCCTCCTGGCAGGCGGCCTCGCTGCGAGCGGCGGTGGCGGCCCGCGCGCCCTCGTCGGCGGAGTTGCCGGCGAGCGAGTACGTATAGCCGACGAGCGCGCACTGCCAGCACAGGACCAGCACGACCAGCAGCAGCGGCACCATGCCCAGGAACTCGATCGCGACCTGTCCGCTGTCGCCGCCCCGGCGGTGCCGCCGGAGGTGCAGCGAGCCGCGGTCGCCGTACTTCACCAGGGCACCCTTGCCACCCCGGCCGCTCTTCCCGCCGCCGGCCTCCGTCTCCGTGCCCTTGACCAGGCCCAGCTCCCCTGCCAGCGTCCACAGCGCCTGTTTGACCGTGCTGCGGGCGTCCAGGTCCTGGATCCGGCCGGCGTCCACCGACGGCTGCAGCTCCTTGAAGTTGGCCGGGACGGCGGTGCGGGCGACCCGGGTGCCGGTGATGCGCTCGACCAGCTGCGGCTGGATCTCCGTGTTCCGGGTGAGCCGGTTGACGACGGTGAGGGTCTCCTCCGCCTTGCGGATCTGGAGCCGGTCCCAGAGCCGTACGAGCCGTTTGGCGGCCCGTACGGCGATGACGTCGGGGGTGGT
The DNA here is from genome assembly GCA_003519485.1 of Streptomyces sp. Lineage (GTDB taxonomy): Bacteria > Actinomycetota > Actinomycetes > Streptomycetales > Streptomycetaceae > Streptomyces. The sequence continues at coordinate 1,366 of DOWQ01000488.1, forward strand.
CACCATCAGCGCGGTGTCGGACATCTCCACGGCCGCGGCGCTGGCCCCGTTCATCTGGGTGCCGCAGTCAATGACGACGACCTCGTAGCGGCTGCGCAGCGAGCTGACGATCTGCCGGGCCGCCCGGTCGGTGACCTCCTCGCCACGCTCCCCGTCCGCCGGGGCGAGCAGCAGGCCCAGCCCGGTGGGGTGGTTGCAGACGGCGTCCTGCAGGACGCGCGGGGAGATGTCGGCGATGCCGGCCAGGTCCACCAGGGAGCGCCGGAACTGGACGTCCAGGTAGGAGGCGATGTCGCCGGACTGGAGGTCCATGTCGACCAGCGCCGTGCTGCGGCCGGAGGCGCGGGCGGCGAGCGCGAGCTGTACGGCGGTGAGGGTCGTCCCCACGCCACCCTTCGCGCCGGTGACGGTGACGACGGTGCCGCCGGGCCCGCTGCCGGCGTCCGGCCCGGAGCCGAGGTGCTTGCGTACCCCGACGGCCCACTGGGCGGCTCCCTGGACCCGCGCGGTCAGCTCCTCGTACGACAGCGGCAGGGCGGCCAGGCCGCGAGCGCCGGAGTCCATGGCGGCCTGGAACAGCCCGGGACCGGCGTCGGCCGAGACGAGCACGACGCCGACCGCCGGGAAGCGGAGGACCACTTCGCGGATCAGGTCGAGGGCGGGGACGGGGCCGATCAGCTCGTGCACGAGGACGACCTCGGGCAGCTCCTCGACCGACTCCCCGGCCAGCCGGGCGAGGGTGTCCAGGAGGGTGGTGGAGTCGGCCACGGGCGGCGCCGGTTCGGCGTCGGGCAGCTGGCTGAGCAGGGTGGTGACGGAGCGGGCGGCGTCGGGGTCGCCGACGGCCGGGAGGATTCTGGTGGTCATCCGTTCCTCACTTGTCCCCGTCGAGGGTGTACGTGCGTTCGCCGGGCCGGATGGGCTCGGTGCCGCCGGGCGCGACCAGCGCGAGACGTACGTGGGTGGCGAAGGACTCGGCGTAGGCGACGCGCTGGGCGTCGGGGGTGCCGAGGGCGAAGGTGATGGGTACGGCCTCGGTGGCCTGGCGGCCGCGGCGGTCGTCGTCGTCCGAGTCGAGGGCCGTGAGCCTGCCGACGTCGATGACCTCGGCATTCGAGACGATCACCTTGGACTGCGCCTTGTCGCCCTGCTCCGTGCCGTCGAAGGTGGCGTAGATGTTGACCGCGGCGCCGGGGCGGATCTTGCCGGCCACGCCGGTGGCGGCGTCGATCATGATGGCGATCTCCTGTTCGCCCTCCTCGAGCGCCGGGCGTTCGACGACCATGTCGCTCTGGAGCAGCGAGCCCTCGCGAAGCGGGGTGAGGGCGATCTTGCCGTCGATGTCACCCAGGTCGGTGACGGCCGTCGCCGGCAGCCAGCGCTCCGGCATCGTTATCTTTTCGAACTGATCCGCGGACAGCGCCTCGTAGGGCTGCACGTCCGACTTCACCTCGTACGCCGTCGTCTCCGGCCCCACCTTCGACTGCACGTCGCTGATCACGGACAGCACCCCGGCGAACGCACCGGCGGCACACAGGACGGAGAGCAGCAGCAGGATCACACCGCGGCGCTGACGTGAATTCATCGACGTACAACCTCGTTCAGGGACGTATCCGGAGAGGACAGTGGGTGGTGAGCGCGGTGGTGCACGGGAGGACGGCGCGCGCGCCGGAGAGCTAGGTGATGCCGCCCGGAGCGAGGGCGGCCTTGTCGGGGGCGGCGGGGCAACAGCAGAAGGCGCAGCGATCGCCGATGAGTTCGAGTCCGCACCAGCCGCATTCGGATCTTCGTACGGAGGCCACGAGCTGGCGGAGAACGGCGGTGCCGGGGATGGCGGCGGTGAATTCGACGAGCCGTCCGGTGCCCCACCAGCGGGCGGAATCGGCGGGCAGCGCGGCTTCCAGCACCGCTTGGACCTGCCAGGCGGGGGCGAGGGTGCGGGTGACCCAGTCGGAGGGCGCCTGGCCGCGGGCCATCACGAGTTCGCTGGCGAACGTCGGCCCGTCGAGCGAGGCTCCGGGCGCGACGCGGACGAGACGCGGGGCGGGATTGGCGACGACGGCGAACTGGGATCCGGGGAGCCATGACTCGGCGTGCTCCCGGAGGCCGACCGGGATCCGGTCGAGCCGGGAGACGGAGCCGAGGAGGGCGCCCGCGTGGATGTAGTGGGCCAGGAGCCGGCTGGCGGAGGCGACGACGCCGGGGCTGAAGTCGCAGACGGTGAGCCGGCACAGCTGGCGGGCGAGCACGGCGACGGCCAACGGCGGTAGGTCCAGGCGCAGCAGAGCGATCCGGTCGCTCTCCAGTACGGAGCGGACGGTGTGCAGCCGGCGGTGGACGGCGGCCGACACGGAGGACGGGTAGACGGCGATCAGATAGCCGTGGCTCTCGACCAGCCGGTGAACCTGCTCGAGGGCGTCCTCCAGCGGCTGCTCCTCCGGCGGGTGGAGCACGGCGGCCGTGGGTGTATTCCGGTCGGCGGACGGTAGTACGAGGTCGGGAGCGGTGACTGCTATCGCGGTTGGCACGTCAAATCTCCCCGTTCACATCCGGTGGCCGGGATTCCGTCCGCCGTGGACCCGACGCTGCGCTCTGCTACGGCCTCGCTACTGTCACAGCACTTTATCCACGTCCCCCGGGCGAGAGAACAGTTCGCCGGTATCAGCCGCTTTGATCTTTTGATCCGCGGCAGCCGAACGGGAGTCGGGCGTGAGCCGGTTGCGAGCCGGGCCGGAGCCTCAGCGACCGCCGGGGTGCCCGCCGGGCGGCCCGCCGCGCTCCGTACGGAGCGGCTGCCGCCGGATGCCGAGTACGCCGGTGGATTAAGGGTCTTGACAACCGCATTGGTCTGGACCATCTTGACGGGCGCAGGCGGTGCCCGCCGTTGCCGGGCCTTCCTTCCCCGCTTCCCACCCCCACTCCCCACCCCTGCTCTCCGCACACCACGGCCCGACCAGCCGTGCTCCGCCCCCCGCACCGCGGAACCCAACTCCCCACACCCCGGAGGCAGTAATGGACCACTCACCCAGCCGGCTGCGGAGGCGGCGGACCAAGCTCACCTCGGCCTTCGCCGCCGGCACCGCCGCCCTGCTCCTCACCGCCGGGCTCGGGGGGCTGTCCGGGTCCGCACAGGCCGCCGAGCCCAACCTCGCCGACAATCCCGGTTTCGAGGCCGGGCTCGGCGGCTGGACCTGCTCGGCCGGCAGCGGAGCGACCGTCAGCAGCCCGGTGCACGGCGGCTCGGCGGCCCTGAAGGCCACACCCGCCGGCTCCGACAACGCGGCCTGCACCCAGACCGTCACGGTGCAACCCGACTCCGCGTACGAGCTGACCGGCTGGGTCCAGGGCTCGTACGTCCACCTCGGCGCCACCGGCACCGGCACGACCGACGTGTCCACCTGGACGCCGTCCGCGTCCTCCTGGCAGCAGCTGCGGACGAGCTTCCGCACCGGCCCGGACACCACCTCGGTCACCCTCCGGCTGCACGGCTGGTACGGCCAGCCCGCGTACTACGCGGACGACATCAGCCTCACCGGTCCCGGCGGCGACCCCGGTGATCCCGGTGACCCCGAGCCCGAAGCGCCTGCCACGCCCGGTGGACTCGCGGTGAGCGGCACCACGTCCTCGTCCGTCTCGCTGTCCTGGAATCCGGCCGACGGCGCGACCGGTTACAACGTCTACCGGGACGGCGCCAAGGTCCAGGCGGTCACCGGCACCTCCGCCACCGTGACCGGGCTGTCGGCCGACACCTCGTACAGTTTCCGGGTGACCGCCGTGAACGGGGCCGGCGAGTCCGCGCGGTCCGCGGCGGTCACCGGCAAGGGCGGCAGTGGCGGAGGCGGAGGCGTGCCCGCGCACGCCGTCACCGGCTACTGGCAGAACTTCGACAACGGCGCGACCGTGCAGACGATCGCCGAGGTGCAGGACGCGTACGACATCATCGCCGTCGCCTTCGCCGACGCGACGGGCACTCCGGGCGCGGTCGACTTCACCCTCGACCCCGCGCTGGGCTACTCCGAGGCCACCTTCAAGGCCGACATCGCCGCCCGGCAGGCGGAGGGCAAGTCCGTCATCATCTCCGTCGGCGGCGAGCGGGGCGCGGTCGCCGTCAACAGCGACCCGGCCGCCACGAACTTCGCGAACACGCTGTCCGCGCTGATGCAGGAGTACGGCTTCGACGGGGTCGACATCGATCTGGAGAACGGCCTCAACTCCACTTACATGACCAAAGCGCTGCGCTCACTGGCGGCGAAGGCGGGCAGCGGTCTCGTCATCACCATGGCGCCGCAGACCATCGACATGCAGTCGACGTCGAACGAGTACTTCAAGACGGCGCTCAACATCAAGGACATCCTGACCGTCGTCAACATGCAGTACTACAACAGCGGTTCGATGCTCGGCTGCGACGGCAAGGTCTACAGCCAGGGCTCGGTGGACTTCCTCACCGCGCTGGCCTGCATCCAACTCGAGGGCGGGCTCGCCCCCTCCCAGGTGGGGCTCGGACTGCCCGCCTCACCGCGCGGGGCCGGCAGCGGCCACGTCTCGCCGTCCACGGTGAACAACGCTTTGGACTGCCTCGCCCGGGGCACGAACTGCGGCACCTTCAAGCCCGCGAAGACGTACCCGGGGCTGCGCGGCGCGATGACCTGGTCCACCAACTGGGACGCGCTGAACGGCAACGCCTGGTCGAACGCGGTCGGCCCGCACGTGCACGGCCTGCCGTAGCCCGGACCGCCGTGCCGTGCGGTGCCTCCCCTACGGTCCGCACGGCACGGCCCCGCTGTACGCCCCCGCTGGACGGCCCGTACGGCCGCCGCCCCGGTGGCGCGGTCCGTGCGGCCCGCGGTGCCCG
>DOWQ01000132.1 GCA_003519485.1 Streptomyces sp.
GGCTCCGGCGATCACGCGGGTCATCGATGCGGTCCTCCGCGGTGGGGTGGGGCGGCGGCCGCTGCCGGCCGCCGCCCCACCGCGCTGAATGTGCTCCAACGATAGAGCGTCAGCCCCGGAGCGGCCCCTCCGCGTCCTCCCCGGTGACGCCGGCGGCACCCTCCGCGGCCGGAGCGCCCGCCCCGACCAGGGCCGGCGAGACGTACCGGGACCAGGACAGGCAGCCGTCGGGCGGACAGTACTCGGGGCGGCGCGGGTCGTGGCCGAGCTCGCGGAGCTTGTTGCGGACGGAATCAGGGGTGCGGCCGAAGCGGGCGGCCGTCCGGGCGATGGTCTCGCCCGCGTGGAAGCGCTGGGCCAGGTCCTCCTCGTGCTGGGGTACCCAGGGGGCGCCGTGGCCGGGGAACAGCTCGCGCAGGACATCGCGGTCCGGTATCGGCTCGGAGACGTCCGCGACGAGCGCGAGGGCGCGCAGGGCTCGGTTGAGCGCTATGCGCAGCGGCGGGACTTCGCTGAGCGGCAGGGTGAGCGCGCCGGAGGCGAGCAGTGCCTCCGGGGTGCCCTCGCTCCAGCCGGTGAGGGTCAGGGTGACGGTGGTGTCGTCGTCGCTGGCGAGCTCGATGCGGAAGACCTTGTCACCGAGCGGCAGTTCGTTGAGATGCCGGAATGCCATGAATGCAGCCCCCAATGGCCCAAGCCGCCGATCCTGGGGCGGATCGGTTCGGACTGTGTCCATTCTCCCAGCAGGCACTGACAATCGACCGGCCCCCGAGCGCCGCTCAGCCCTTGTCCAGATACCGCTCCCGGTCGGCGTCGAGCAGGGCGGAGAGGGCGGTTCTGAGCGCGGGGTAACCCTCCAGCTCCGGGTCGGCGGCGACGATCGCGGACGCCTCCTCGCGGGCCTCCGCGATCACCTCCTCGTCCTCGATGACGGCCAGCATCCGCAGGCTCGACCGGACGCCGGACTGCGCCTGCCCGAGCACATCGCCCTCCCGGCGCTGCTCCAGGTCGATCCGGGACAGCTCGAAGCCGTCGAGGGTGGCGGCGACCGCGTCCAGCCGGGCCCGGGCGGGGCTGGCCTCCGGCGTCTCACTGACCAGCAGGCAGAGCCCCGGCGCGCTGCCCCGGCCGACCCGGCCGCGGAGCTGGTGCAGCTGGGAGACGCCGAACCGGTCGGCGTCCATGATCACCATCGCGGTGGCGTTGGGCACGTTCACCCCGACCTCGACCACGGTGGTGGCCACCAGGGCGTCGACGTCACCGGCGGCGAACCGGCGCATCACGTCGTCCTTGGCGTCGGCCGGCATCCTGCCGTGCAGCACCTCCACCCGCAGCCCCGCCAGCGGCCCGTGCGCCAGCTCCTCGGCGACGTCGAGGACGGCGAGCGGGGGGCGACGGGCGTCCTCCTCCGCGGCGGCCCCGGCGCCCGGCTGCCCGGCGCCGTCCTCGCCGCCGGTGCCGTTCTCCTCGTCGCCGATGCGCGGGCAGACGACGTACGCCTGGTGGCCGGACTCGGCCTCCTCCCGCACCCGCTCCCAGGCGCGGCTGAGGAAGTGCGGCTTGTCCTTGGCCGGTACGACATGGCTGGCGATCGGCGACCGGCCGGCGGGCAGCTCGTCGAGGACGGAGGTCTCCAGGTCGCCGAAGACGGTCATGGCCACGGTGCGCGGGATGGGCGTGGCCGTCATGACGAGCAGGTGCGGCGGCTGCTTGCCCTTGGAGCGCAGGGCGTCCCGCTGTTCGACCCCGAACCGGTGCTGTTCGTCGACCACGACCAGGCCGAGGTCGTGGAACATCACCTTGTCCTCGATCAGCGCATGCGTCCCGATGACGATCCCGGCCTCCCCGGTGGCCAGGTCCAGCAGCGCCGCGCGGCGGGCGGCGGCGCCCATCGAGCCGGTGAGCAGTACGACCCTGGTCGCGTGCTCCGCGCTGCCCAGCCGGCCGCCCTCGGCCAGCTCGCCGAGCATCTCGGTGACCGACCGGTGGTGCTGCTGGGCGAGGACCTCGGTCGGCGCGAGCATCGCGGCCTGCCCGCCGGTGTCGACGACGGCGAGCATGGCGCGGAGCGCCACCAGCGTCTTGCCGGAGCCGACCTCGCCCTGGAGGAGCCGGTGCATGGGGTGTTCGGTCGCGAGGTCGGCGAAGATTTCGGCGGAGACCTTCCGCTGGCCCGCGGTGAGGGTGAACGGCAGTTCGGCGTCGAAGCCGTCCAGCAGGCCGCCGGGGCGGGCCGCGCGGGGCACGGCGGGCAGCTGGGCGTCCGCGTGCCGGCGGCGGGCCAGCGCGGTCTGCAGGACGAACGCCTCGTCCCACTTGAGCCGGTCGCGGGCGCGGGCGATGTCGGCCTTCGTGGCAGGCCGGTGCACCTTGCGGAAGGCCTCCGGGAGGGCGGCGAGGCCGCGCTCCGCGCGCAGGCTCTCCGGCAGCGGGTCGGCGATCCGCTCCCAGCCGGTGGCCTCCAGCGAGCCGAACAGCACGTCGACGGCCTGGGAGATCTTCCAGGACTCCATCTTGGCGCAGGCGGGGTAGAGCGGGATCAGCGCGTTGGCCCACGCCTCGGCGGCCTCGTCGCCGGTGTCCTCGGCCAGCATCTCGTAGGCGGGGTGGGCGAGCTGCCTGGTCCGGTTGAAGACGCCGACCTTGCCGGAGAACATGCCGCGCCGGCCGGGCACCAGGTCCTTCCGTACGCCGTAGACCGCCCGGCCGAAGAAGACCAGCTGGAGCCGGCCGCTGCCGTCGGTGAGCGTGACCTCCAGGCGCTGCCCCCGGCCGCTGTTGAAGGTGAGCACCCGGGCGTCGGCCACCTGCGCGACGACCGTGACGTGTTCGTCCAGCGGCAGGTCGGCGAGGCCCGTCAGCTCACCGCGTTCGGCGTACCGGCGCGGGTAGTGGTGCAGCAGGTCGCCGACGGTGTGCAGATCGAGGTGCTCGGCCATCACCTTCGCGGTGGTGCCACCGAGCGTCTTCTTGAGGGGTTCGTCCAGGGCGGGCACGGCGTCCATTCCACACCATGGCGGTGACAGCCGGGGTCAGCCGCGGTCAGCCGCGGTCACTCGACGCCGATGATCAGCGGTACGGACGGCTGGCCGCCCCGGTAGACGACGGTGTCGACGGCGAGGTGCCCGTCCCGCACCCGGCCCTCCAGCCGGTCCGCCAGCGCGTCGGGGACGTCCGAGCCGAGCACCAGCGTGACCATCTCGCCGCCGGCCGCGAGCATCCGGTCCAGGACGGCCTCCGCGGTGGCGGCGAGGTCCTGTCCGATCACCGCGACATCGCCGTCGATGAGGCCGAGGACGTCGCCGGCCTGGCAGACCCCGGCCATGGTCCAGGACCGGTGCTCGGCGACGGCCAGTTCGGCGTACCGGGTGGCGCCGGCGGCGGAGGTCATCGCGACGACGTCCTCGTCGAACCGGCGTGCGGGCTCGTGCACGGCCAGGGCGGCGATGCCCTGGACCGCCGAGCGGGTCGGGATGAGCGCGACCCGTACGCCCTCCGCGCGGGCCTGTTCGGCCGCCGCGGCGGCCTGGTGGCGCAGGGCGGCGTCGTTGGGCAGCAGGACGACCTCGCGCGCGCC
>DOWQ01000725.1:0-8750 GCA_003519485.1 Streptomyces sp.
GTGCATCTGGGAGATGCCGACCTCCTGAGCGATCTGCGACTGGGTCATATTGCCGAAGAAGCGCAACAGCAGGATCTTCTTCTCCCGCGGCGGCAGGTCCTCCAGCAGCGGCTTGAGCGACTCGCGGTACTCCACGCCCTCCAGGGCGTCGTCCTCCGCGCCGAGGGTGTCGGCGACGGCCGGCGACTCGTCGTCCGTGTCCGGTACGTCGAGCGAGAGGGTGCTGTACGCGTTCGCCGACTCCAGGCCCTCCAGCACCTCCTCCTCGGAGATCCCGATGTGCTCGGCCAGCTCGTGGACCGTGGGGGAGCGCCCGTGCCGCTGGGACAGCTCGGCGGTCGCGGTGGTCAGCGACAGCCGCAGCTCCTGGAGCCTGCGCGGCACCCGCACCGCCCAGCCCTTGTCCCGGAAATGCCGCTTGATCTCGCCGACGACCGTCGGGGTGGCATAGGTCGAGAATTCCACCCCGCGCTCCGGGTCGAACCGGTCCACCGACTTGATCAGACCGATCGTGGCGACCTGGGTGAGGTCGTCCAGCGGCTCGCCGCGGTTGCGGAACCGCCGGGCCAGGTGCTCCACCAGCGGCAGATGCTGCCGTACGAGGTGGTTGCGGAGCTCGGCGCGCTGGGGCGAGCCCTCGGGCAGCGCGCGCAGCTCGACGAAGAGCGCCCGGGCGGCGCTGCGGTCGTGCGGATCATGCCGGTGCCCGCGCTCGTACTCGTGCTCGCGCGCGGGCCGGTCGGCCTGGCGCTGCTCGTGCTGATGCTGGTCCATGTGGTCCGCCCGCTCTGCCTGCTGCTCGGGAATGGCCGCACTGGGCACTGCCCGCGCGAAGCGCCTCTCGTCCTGCACCGGCCCGCCCGTCCCGTCGTTCACGGCTGACCGGGACCCGCGCCGCGCTTCTTGTGCAGGCTGATGGTGACCGTGCGGTCCTCCGCGACCGCGGACTCCACCTCGCCGGCCAGTGCGGAGAGCACCGTCCAGGCGAAGGTGTCGCGCTCGGGGGCGCGGCCGTCGGTCGTGGGGGCCGAGACGGTTACCCGGAGGGAGTCCCCGACCAGGCGGAAGACACAGCTGAGTACGCTCCCCGGCACAGCTTGTTGCAGCAGGATCGCGCACGCCTCGTCGACGGCGATGCGCAGATCCTCGATCTCGTCGAGGGTGAAGTCCAAGCGCGCTGCTAGGCCTGCTGTGGCCGTACGCAGCACCGACAGATAGGCACCCGCAGCGGGCAGCCGGACTTCGACGAAGTCCTGGTTCCCGGGCTCGCCTGCGATCTGGGACACCCTCACCTCCAAGGTGACAAGCGATTGAGCTGATACGAGCGCCGGTCCGCGTCACCCCGCGCGCGAGATGATGACGAGCCGGCACAGCACATGGTTCGGCTGCGACGCTACCGTGATCTGCGGGTTGGTGTCGCCTGTGCCCGGCTCAGCGGGGAGGGCCTCCCGCGGGCGACTCGTCCCGAAGACCGGTGGCCATTACTCATTGTAAGCCTGTCGATACACACAGTGGCTAGGGGTCGGTCGGTTCCAATTCGGCGGGACGGCCCTCCGGTTCGCTCCCGGCCGGCCGGTCCGCCGCGCCGGCGCCGGCGCTTTCCGGCCCCGTGCCGCTGCCGGTGACGACAGCCGCGACCGTCGTACCGGACGCGAGAGTGCCCTCCCGGGCCAGGACGGTGAGCCCGTACAACATCTTGGCGACGTACAGCGGTTCCAGCGTAAGCCCGTGCCGCGCCGAGAAGTCCTCGGTGAAAGTGCGCAGTTCCGGCGGGACTTTCGCGTAACCGCCGAAGTGGAAGCGCTCCTCCCCCCGCCAGTCGCCGCGCCGGGTGCCGAACGCCTTCCGCTGGAGGCGTTCCGCCTCCCGGGCCAGAAAGCCGCCCCGGAGGGCCGCGAAACCGATCGCCCGCTGTCCGGGGCCCAGCCCGGCGGCCAGCCCCGCCAGGGTGCCTCCGGTGCCGCAGGGGACGGCGACCACGTCGGTCCGGCCCTGCAGCTCGCGGCCGAGCGCGGCGCAGCCGCGGACCGCCTCCGCATTGCTGCCGCCCTCGGGCACGAGGTGAAATTCGCCGAACCGCTCGCGCAGCCCGGCGGCGACCTCCGGCTCGGTCTTGCGGCGGTACGTGCCGCGGTCGACGAAGACCAGCCGCATCCCGTCGGCGGCGCAGCGGGCCAGCGAGGGATTCAGCGGGCGGTCGGCCAGCTCGTCGCCCCGTACGACGCCGATGGTGGTCAGGCCGAGCAGCCGGCCGGCCGCGGCGGTGGCCCGCAGGTGGTTGGAGTAGGCGCCGCCGAAGGTGAGCAGGGCCGTGTGGCCGCTCTCGGCGGCGGCGCGCAGATTGGGGACGAGCTTGCGCCACTTGTTGCCGGGCAGCTCGGGGTGGATCAGGTCGTCGCGCTTCAGCAGCAGCCGGACGCCGTACCGCGCGAACCACTCGTCCTCGGCCGGCCGGAGCGGTGACGGCAGCCGCGGCTGCAGCGCGCCGGGACCGGCCGCGGACGCGGCGCGGGCAGGGGCCGGAACCGGGGCCGAGCCCGGTGGCGGGCCCGAACCTGGTGTCGGGACCGGGCGCGCGGTGGGGGGTGGTGCCATGGGTCCATTGTCGCCCGGCCGCCTCCGGTGGAGGGGGACTCCGGAGACGGCCGGACGTACCGGCTCTCAGCCGCGCAGGACCGAGTCGCCGTGAGTGGCGATGTGGCTCTCCAGGGCGGCCAGCGCCTGCTGCGTCGCCTGCGGGGAACCGCTGCCGCGCTGCTCGGAGTAGTAGGCCGCGCCGAGCTTCTTCAGCAGGTCCGCACCCGCACGCTGGGTCTGCACGTCGTCGATCTTCTGCTTGCCCTGCGTGAGCCCGCGCTGCGCCTGCTCCTTGGCGCGGTCCAGGAACCCTGCCATGTGTTGCCTCCTGCGATCGGTGCTGCGGGGACGGCTGTGGTTTCCGCCCCTCCCACCCTCAACGCCTCCGCGGAGGGCGGGGTTCCCCCAGGTCGCCCGTACGGCTGTGCAGTGAGGGGCCCGGGCCGCGGCGCACTCCGGCAGCCGTGTGCGGCCATCCGGAAAATGCGCCGATATGAAGGGAGGATCAGCGCTCGGGGGAGGCGCCGGCGCCGGCCGCACGAGCCACGCCCCGGTCCGGCGTCAGGGGCAGCGGATGATCTGGCCCGCGTACGACAGATTGCCGCCGAAACCGAACAGCAGTACCGGAGCGCCCGGCTCGATCTCGCCCCGCTCGACCATCTTCGACAGCGCGAGCGGAATGCTCGCGGCCGAGGTGTTTCCGGACTCCACGACATCCCGGGCGATCACGGCGTTGACCGCGCCGAGCTTGCGGGCGATCGGCTCGATGATCCGGAGGTTCGCCTGGTGCAGCACGACCGCCGCCAGGTCCTCGGGCTTGATCCCGGCCCGCTCGCAGACCTCCTTGCAGATGGGCGGCAGCTGCGTCGTCGCCCACCGGTAGACGCTCTGGCCCTCCTGGGCGAAGCGGCTCGGGGTGCCCTCGATCCGTACGGCATGGCTCATCTCGGGTACGGAACCCCAGACCACCGGCCCGATGCCGGCCTCGTCCGAGGCGGTCACCACGGCGGCGCCGGCGCCGTCCCCGACCAGGACGCAGGTGGAGCGGTCGGACCAGTCGGCGACGGCGGTGAACTTGTCGGCGCCGATGACGAGGGCCGCGCGGGCCGCTCCGGCCCGCAGGGTGTGGTCAGCCGTCGCCAGGGCGTGCGTGAAGCCGGCGCAGACCACGTTGAGGTCCATCGTCGCGGGGGAGGAGAGACCGAGCTTGACGGCGACGCGGGCGGCCGTGTTGGGGCTGCGCTCGACGGCCGTGCAGGTGGCGACCAGGACCAGGTCGATGGCCTCCGGCGGCAGGCCGCTGCTCGCGAGTGCCTTGGCGGCCGCGGCGGCCGCCATGTCGTCCACGGTCTCCTCGGGGCCGGCGATGTGCCGGGTGCGGATACCGACCCGGCTCTGGATCCATTCGTCGTTCGTGTCCACTCTCGCCGCGAGATCGTGGTTCGTCACTATCGCCGCGGGTTGATGGTGGCCGAGAGCCAGGACGCGTGACCCGGTCATCGGACGTCCCCCTTTCCTGTGGTCGACGCTGGGTGTGGTCGACGCTGCGCCTCCAGTGTTGGGCGCGCCGGGCCGCGAAAAGGGTATGCGATCCGCCAAGGATCGAGCCCGAGATCTGGCGTGACCGGCCAGCGGGACTGTGCGTCAGGTGGGGCTGTCGTGAAAACTGAGGGCCTCGGCGAGGGTGGCGACGGGACGGAAACGGGAGTCGAGACCGGTGATCTCGAGGATGCGCATGATCCTCGGCCGGCCGCGGACCATGGAGAGGCTACCGCCCTGCTCACAGGTGCGGCGATAAGCCCTGCACAGCAGGGTCAGGCCCGAGGCGTCGAGGAAGGTGACCGGAGTGAGATCGATCACGATTCGCGGCCGGACCGACGCGGTCGCAGCATCCACGTGCGGGGTTATCCGCAGCGCCGTGACGATGTCCATGTCGCCGCGCAGCTCCAGAACCGTGCAGCCGTTCGTCCGGTAGGCGGCCACGTGCCGTGTGGGTTGCGGGGTCAGATGACTCTCCTCTTCGGGCACGGCTCCGGCCTCGTCGGCCGGGAAACTGTGCGGACTCCCCCTGTGCATAACGGGACACCACCTCGGATCGGCGAACTGTCCTCCGCCACGCGGGTACGGGGCGCCGGGCAGATGGATGCTGCGGACGTGGGTCGTTTCGGGGGCAGGGGTGACGTACTGTCACCGTAGCGCCACTGTGAGGGACGACGGGAATGCAGAAACGGTCCTGGGTGCTGAAATTCCACCCGCGCAGGTGAATTTCTGCATTTCCTATTGACGGATCGTCGATCATTTGGATCTCTGTTGACCGGTTGTGGTCTGTGGGATGCAAAGCCCCCGAACTACCGTTGCTGGCACCGACCATGGAGGCAGCAGCACATGTCATCGATTCCGACCGCCCCCACGCCCCCGGCGATACGCCGTGCCGGCGCGGAGGACCGCCACTGGGTCGCCTCGCTCCTGGGCGAGGCATTCATGGACGACCCGGTCAGCTCGTGGGTCTTCCCGGAGGAGGCGCAGCGCCACGCCCTCCACCCGCTCTTCTTCGGCGTCTTCCTGGACGCCGCCCTGGGAGAGGGGACGGTCGACGTCACCGAGGACGGCTCCGCGGCGGCCCTCTGGCTGCCCGTCCCCGCCGTCGCCGAGGCGGACATCCCGGCCGCGATCGCCGAGGACGAGGAGGTCGCCGCGCTGATGCGCAAGTCGAGCGACCCGGACAACGAGCGCACCGAGATCGTCGGCCGGCAGACGGCCCGTATGCACCCCCGGCACCGGGCGCACGACTATCTGATGCTCATCGGCGTCGACCCCGCCCGGCAGGGCCGCGGCCTCGGCAGCGCCCTGATGGCACCGGTGCTCCAGCGCTGCGACAGCGAGGGGACCCCCGCATATCTGGAGGCGAGCAGCGTCCGCAGCCGGGCGCTGTACGAGCGCGAGGGCTTCGTCTTCACCGGCGAGACCGTCGACCTGCCGGGCGGCCCGCCGATGTGGCCGATGTGGCGCGAACCGCGCGCCTGAGCCCGCCGGGCCCGGCGGAGACCGCTGCTGTTCCCGCCGGGCCGGTGCCGCGGCCGCAAACGACCGCACCCGGTCCGTCACGGACTTCGCGTGGAAGTCCGGCGGGCCGGGTGCGGGCGGAAGGTCCTGCGCGGGTGGAAACCGCAGGGTGACGGAACTGGTCCGTCAGGCCTTCTTGGTCTCCCAGAAGATCTTGTCGATCTCGGCGATCAGGTCCAGGAGCTTCTGGCCCGTGGCGGGGTCCGTCGACGCCTTCGCGGCGCTCGCGGCCTTCAGGGCGTCGTTGACCAGCTGGTGCAGCTGCGGGTACTTGTCGAAGTGCGGCGGCTTGAAGTAGTCGCTCCAGAGCACCGAGATGTGGTGCTTCGCGAGCTCCGCGCGCTGTTCCTTGATGACCACGGCGCGGGCACGGTAGTGCGCGTCCTCGTTGGCCTGGTACTTCTCCTGGACGGCCTTGACAGACTCGGCCTCGATGCGGGCCTGGGCCGGGTCGTACACACCGCAGGGCAGATCGCAGTGTGCGCTGACCTTCACCTTGGGGGCGAACAGGCGGGAGAGCATGTAGCGGTCCTTCCTCGTGATCGTCTTCTCAGGTGGGACATTACTCCGTGAAGGAAGCGATTTGGCGAGTGCCCCAGCGGGCTTAGGACAAAAGTCCGGTGAAAGGCTGAGTCCCGCGAAGAAACGGACCGGGAGGTGCCGGATGCCGGATGCCGGCCGCTGGCGAGCGTACGAACAAACACCCGAGGCGGAGCCGGGTGGCGAGCCGGGCCGTCGCGCGCTGGTTCCGTACGGGCTCGCGGAGGTCGTCGGGCTGTCGATGATGCCGACCCTGCGGCCGGGGGACCAACTCGTCGTCCGGTACGGCGCCGCCGTTCGCCCCGGTGACATCGTGGTCCTGCGGCACCCCATGCAGCAGGACCTGCTGATCGTGAAGCGCGCCACCGAGCGGCGCGGGGGCGGCTGGTGGGTGCTCGGGGACAACCCGGACGCGGAGAGCGACAGCCGCCAGTTCGGCGCGGTCCCCGGCGAACTGGTGCTCGGACGGGCGGGGGTGCGGCTGCGGCCGCCCCGTGCGGTACGGATTCAGCGGTCGCCGGGGGCGCTGCTGTCCTGGACGTTCTCGGCGGTGCGTCCCGTACGCCCCGCGCCGTCGCCCGCGGTGACTGCTGCGTCCGCCGCGTCGCCGCCGTCCGCGCGGTCATCGGCCCGCTCGGCCGTCCGGTCGGTCGTACGTTCGTCCGTGGCTTCTTCCGTTCGCTCCTCCGTTCGCTCGTCAGTACGGTCCTTCGCGGGCCCCGTGCGCTCGCTCGCCAGGCGCTTCCGGGCCCGGTAGGCGGCCACGTTCGCGCGGGTCGCACATCGGTCCGAGCAGTAGCGCCGGGAGCGGTTCGTCGAGGTGTCCAGGTAGGCGTTGCGGCAGGGCGCCGCCTGACAGATGCCCAGCCGGTCGGCGCCGAGCTCGGTGAGGTGGAAGGCCAGCCCCATGGAGGCGGTCGCGGCGTAGCCGGCGGTCGCGTTCGCCGCGTGGTCGGCGATGTGCAGATGCCAGTCGGGGCGGCCGTCCACGTCCCGCAGCTCGTGCCCGGAGATCTGCGGGCTGACCGGGAACTCCATCAGCAGCGCGTTGAGCAGGTCCACGGCCAGCACCTCGTCGCCCGTGTCCGCCGCTTCGAAGACCGCCCGCAGCCTTGCCCGTACGGAGCGGAGCCGGGTCACGTCCGCGTCGTTCGCGCGCCGTGCCGCCTGCCGGCTCGGGCCGAAGAGGTCGCGCACCGCCTCCACGGAGGTGAGCCCGTCCTTCCCGCGGCCCGGTTCCTCGGTGTTGACCAGGCGCACGGCGAAATCCGAGTAATAGGCCAGTTCCACTTGTAGTCCTTACGGAGTCGGTCTAGGGTCGGCCGTGCAGACAGTAATGGCCGATCGGCGTACGAGGGTATTACGAGCCGGGAGGGGCCGGAATGACGGAGACAGCGCCCCGCGCCGACTGGGCGGCGTGGCAGAGAAGTTGGGACCGCCAGCAGGAGTGGTATCTGCCGGACCGGGAGGAGCGCTTCCGGGTGATGCTCGACCTGGTCGAGGCGCTGGTGGGCCCCGAGCCCAGGGTGCTGGACCTCGCCTGCGGTACGGGCAGTATCACCGACCGGCTGCTCCGCAGGTTCCCCGGCGCCCGGAGCACCGGCGTCGACCTCGACCCGGCGCTGCTCGCGATAGCCCGCGGCCACTTCGCGGACGAGCCCCGCGCGGACTTCGTCACCGCCGACCTCCGCGACCAGGACTGGACGAGCGGGCTCCCGCACCGGAGTTACGACGCGGTGCTCACCTCGACCGCCCTGCACTGGCTGCGGGCCGAGCCGCTGCGCACGCTGTACGGGCAGCTCGGCACGGTGCTCCGGGACGGCGGTGTCTTCATGAACGCCGACCACATGCCCGACGGGTCCACGCCCCGGATCAACGCGGCCGAGCGGGTCTTCCGCAAGGCCCGCCAGGAGCGGGACCGGGCCGCCGGGGTGCGGGACTGGGCCGGCTGGTGGGCGGACGCCGCCCGCGACGAGAGCCTGGCCGGCCTGGTCGCCGAGCGCTTCGAGATCCTGGGGAACCCGGTCGCCGGCGACCACAGCGACGGGGAGACCCACTCCGCCGGCTGGCACGCCGACGCGCTCCGCGCGGCCGGCTTCGGCGAGGCGCGGACGGTCTGGTGTTCGGTGACGGACGGCCTGGTGCTCGGGCTGCGCCAGCCGTACCGCCGGCGGCCGCCCGCCGCGCGAAGCCGCCGTTGACATGCGAAGGCGGTACGGCCCCGGGGGCCCGTACCGCCTTCGCATCGTTTCCACGTACTGCTAGAGCACCTTGGAGAGGAACGACTTGGTGCGCTCGTGCTGCGGATTCGTCAGCACGTCGCGCGGGTTGCCGGACTCGACCACCACGCCGTCGTCCATGAAGACGATCGAGTCGCCGACCTCGCGGGCGAAGCCCATCTCGTGGGTGACGACGATCATCGTCATGCCGTCCTCGGCCAGGCCGCGCATGACGTCCAGCACCTCGCCGACGAGCTCCGGGTCGAGCGCCGACGTGGGCTCGTCGAAGAGCATCAGCTTGGGCTCCATGGCGAGCGCCCGGGCGATCGCCACCCGCTGCTGCTGGCCGCC
>DOWQ01000725.1:8779-12865 GCA_003519485.1 Streptomyces sp.
GTCATGTGCGGGAAGAGGTTGAAGCGCTGGAAGACCATGCCGATGTCGCGGCGCTGGGTGGCGACCTCGCTGTCCTTCAGCTCATGGAGCTTGTCGCCCTTCTGCCGGTAGCCGACCAGCTGGCCGTCGACGTACAGCCGGCCGGCGTTGATCTTCTCCAGGTGGTTGATGCACCGCAGGAAGGTCGACTTGCCGGAGCCGGACGGGCCCACGAGGCAGAAGACCTCACGCGGGGCGACCTCGAGCTCGATGCCCTTGAGGACGTGGGCGGCGCCGAAGGACTTGTGGACGCCCTCGGCCTTCACCATGGCCGTCATCAGATGCCTCCCGGGGAGCGCTTCGTGGATACCATGGCGATCTTCACCCGCTGCAGCGGAGTGAGCGGCAGCTGCCGCAGGGAGCCCCGGGCGTAGTGCCGCTCCAGGTAGAACTGCCCGACGCTGAAGATGCTGGTGAGCACCAGGTACCAGACGACGGCGAGGAAGAGCATCTCCACCACGGCGCCGGAGGTCTGGCCGATGTTCTGGGTGGACCGCAACAGCTCGGGGAACTGACAGGCGCTGGCAGCGAGCGACGAGGTCTTGAGCATGTTCAGGAACTCGTTGCCGGTCGGCGGCACGATCACTCGCATCGCCTGCGGCAGCACCACCCGGCGCAGCGTCTTGCTGTGCGTCATGCCCAGGGCGTGGGACGCCTCGGTCTGGCCCTCGTCGACCGACTGGATGCCGGCCCGCACGATCTCCGACATGTAGGCCGCCTCGTTCAGGGCCAGCCCGAGGAGGGCCGCCATGAACGGGGTCATGAAGTCGCTCATCTCATCCCGGTAGAACCCGAGATTGATGTACGGGAAGACCAGCGCGAGGTTGAACCACAGGATGAGCTGGACGAACACCGGGGTGCCGCGGAACAGCCAGATGTAGCCCCAGGCCACCGAGGTGACGACCGGGTTCTTGGACAGCCGCATCACCGCCAGCACGATGCCCAGGATCACCCCGACCACCATCGACAGCACCGAGATGAAGACCGTGTTCCACAGGCCTTCGAGCACGCTGGAGGCGAAGAGGAAGTCGGGGATGGCCGACCAGTTGATGTCCGCGCCCATGAAGGCGTTGACGATGAGCGCCAGCAGCGCGATGACGACCAGGCCGGAGACCCAGCGCCCGTAGTGCCGGACCGGAATGGCCTTGATGTTCTCTGGCGCCGGGCCGGGCGGCGGGGCGTCGGCGGGCCCCGCCTTGTCGAGTGGAACAGTCACAGGTGTTGCCTTTCAGCGTTCCGTACGGATCAGGGGCGAGCTGTCCGGTCAGGAGCCGCCGTTGACGACGGCCTTGTCGACAGCGCCCTCGGCGACGCCCCACTTCTTGAGGACCTTCTCGTACTCGCCGTTCTTGATCACGGCGTCCAGGGCCTCCTTGACCGCGTCGCGCAGCTCGGTGCTGCCCTTCGGGACCGCGATGCCGTACGGAGCGGCCTCGACCTGCTGGCCGACGATCTCGAAGTCGTCGCCGCCGCCGGAGGTCTTCACGGCGTAGGCGGCGACCGGGAAGTCACTGGAACCGGCGTCGGCGCCACCGGCGCGCAGCCGGGTCTGGGCCTCGGTGTCCTGGTCGAAGGCCTCCATGGAGATCTTCTTCTTGTCGTTCTTCACGCAGGTCTTCGACTCGGCCTTGGCCAGGTCCTCGGAGACCGTGCCGCGCTGCACGACGATCTTCTTGCCGCAGAGGTCTTCCCAGGTCTCGATGGACTGGGTCTTGCCCTTGGGGGTGTAGATCGAGACGCCGGCGGTGAAGTAGTCGATGAAGTCGACGCCCTGGCCGACCTTCTTGCCGGACTCCGGGTCGATGCCCTCCTGGCGCTCCTTGGTGTCGGTCATGGCCGACATCGCGAGGTCGTAGCGGCCGGAGCGCATACCGGTCAGCAGGGTGTCGAAGGTGCCGTTGTTGAACTCGAACTTCACGCCGAGCTCCTTGCCCAGCGCCTCGCCCAGGTCCGGGTCGATGCCGACGGTCTTGCCGCCTTCCTTGAACTCGACCGGCGGGTAGGCGATGTCCGAGCCGACCTTGATGACGCCCGCGTCCTGGATTTCCTTCGGCAGCTTGTCGAACAGCGGGGCCTCGGACCCCTTCGCCGTCTTCTTGTCGCCGCTGTCCGCCCCCGTGGTCTGGTCACCGCAGCCGGTGATCAGCATTGCGCCGGCGACCGCGATCGCGCCGACGGCGGCCATTCGCGACTTTGCGGCGGCCGGGCGGCGAGTGGAGCTTGCGGTCATTGCTGGTTCCTCCTGCGAGTGACGGGGCATAGCGAGTGGGCCGAACTTCACTCTTTCGAGTGTGTTCGACCATGCCTGATTAGGGCATCTTGCCATCCGGACGTGCCAACTCCGACGGTCAGCCATGTCAAAATCGGGTAACGGACGATCCGTTTTGTGTGCAATTAGTGCCGTCGCCGAACAGGCGGCCACATGGCACTCTCGGGATGAGGCCGACGACAGTGTAGAAACATCAACAATATAAACATCTCGCAGCGATTCGCTCGCTTTCATGACGAACTTGAGCTGCCTCGGCGCAAGTGCAATGGAAGTCACTCGTATGAGCAACCGCTCGTCCGGTAGAAAAGACCCTTACACCCCTCACCCGGGGCTCAGGGCGCGTGTGCGGCGCGTCCGGCGTCCGTACCTCCTCTCCGACCGGTGGCCATCCGCCCCGCGGGGCCCCGGACGCAGTGCCCGCCCGCTCCTCAAGCTGGGGCGGTATCCCTCAAGAGAAATTCAGACATAAGGGGTCATTGAAGTGGCAGCGGAGATCGTGAATCCTCGCAGCGACAGCGGAACGGACGGCGACGAGCCCTTCGATCCGGTGTTCGCACTGCACCGTGGCGGCAAGATGGCCGTCCAGGCGACCGTGCCCGTGCGCGACCGGGACGAGCTGTCCCTCGCGTACACGCCCGGTGTCGCCAAGGTCTGCAGCGCGATCGCCGAGCAACCGGAGCTGGTGCACGACTACACCTGGAAGTCCCAGGTCGTCGCCGTGGTGACGGACGGCAGCGCGGTGCTCGGGCTGGGCGACATCGGCCCGGAGGCGTCGCTGCCGGTGATGGAGGGGAAGGCGATCCTCTTCAAGCAGTTCGGCGGGGTGGACGCGGTCCCGATCGCCCTGAACTGCCGGGACGCGGGCGACATCGTGGAGACCGTCGTCCGGCTCGCCCCCTCCTTCGGCGGCATCAACCTGGAGGACATCTCCGCCCCCCGGTGCTTCGAGATCGAGCAGAAGCTCAAGGAGCGGCTGGACATCCCGGTCTTCCACGACGACCAGCACGGCACCGCGGTCGTCACCCTGGCCGCGCTCCGCAACGCCACCAAGGTCACCGGACGTACGTTCGGCCAGCTGCGGGCAGTGATCTCCGGCGCGGGCGCGGCCGGCGTCGCCATCGCCAAGATCCTGGTGGAGGCCGGAATCGGCGATGTCGCGGTCTGCGACCGCAAGGGCATCGTCTCGCAGGACCGCGAGGACCTCAACGACGTCAAGCGGCAGCTCGCGGGCTTCACCAACAAGGGTGGGCTCGCCGGCTCGCTGGAGAGCGCGCTCGACGGCGCGGACGTCTTCATCGGCGTCTCCGGCGGCACGGTCCCGGAGCGGGCCGTCGCGACGATGGCCAAGGACGCGATGATCTTCGCGATGGCCAACCCGAACCCGGAGATCGACCCCGAGGTCGCACACAGGTACGCGGCCGTGGTCGCCACCGGGCGGTCCGACTACCCGAACCAGATCAACAACGTGCTGGCCTTCCCGGGCGTCTTCCGCGGCCTGCTCGACGCCAGCGCCCACGAGGTCACCGTCGACATGCTGCTGCGCGCCGCCCAGGNNAACAACGTCCTCGCGTTCCCCGGGATCTTCGCGGGCGCGCTCCAGGTGCGGGCGTCCCAGATCACCGAGGGCATGAAACTGGCGGCGGCGGAGGCGCTGGCCGCGGTGGTCGCGGACGAGCTCAGCGCGGACTGCGTGATCCCGTCGCCGTTCGACGAGCGGGTCGCGCCGGCCGTGGCGGCGGCAGTGGCCGCGGCGGCGCGCGCGGAGGGCGTCGCCCGCC
>DOWQ01000723.1:0-1808 GCA_003519485.1 Streptomyces sp.
GAGGAGATGGGGCGGGCGATGGCGCGCGTGCTGATGGAGGAGATCACGTCACGCAGCACGGCGAAGCGACATGTGGTCCTCGGGACACGGCTCGTGCGCCGCGATTCCGCGTAGGGGGCGCACGGCGGACGCCGAAGCGGGTTCACCTATTGAAGACATCGCCTCACCGAGTGGCATGTCCGCCGGCGCCCGGCCGCTTCCCCATGCCGCGCGACCGGACACTCGTACCGGACCCACGGCGTGCGAGACGCGGACTCTCGAGCAGGGACCGGGCCGAAGCCGATACGGACGGGGACGGACGGCGGCCCCGACGCCGGTACCAAATCCGGTTCCACAGCAGCGCACAGCGTTGAAATCTTGACAGCGGCTGTTGGCTCCGCCACATTTATGGGAGCGCTCCCAAGGCTATGGAACACCTCCACGACCGACGATTGACCAGGTCGTCGCATTCCGCCCGATTCTGGGAGCGCTTCCACTCGCTCGCCGAGGCGCGCTGCGAGCCGTATTCGACAGTTGTTGATGACGAGGTCCGACGTGACAATGCAGGATGAACAGACCGCTACGGCCGGTCGGCCGACCACGCCCCAGGCAGCCTTTCCGACCGGCTTCCTCTGGGGAGTGGCCACTTCCGCCTACCAGATCGAGGGGGCGACGGAAGCCGACGGACGCGGCCTGTCCGTCTGGGACAACTTCGCCCATACGCCCGGCCGCGTCGCCGGCGGCGACACCGGTGACGTAGCCGCCGATCATTACAATCGTTACCCGGAAGACGTCACCCTGATGTCCGAACTCGGCGTTGGGGCCTACCGGTTCTCCGTCTCCTGGCCGCGGATCCAGGCCGACGGCACGGGCCCGGCCAACAAGCGCGGCCTGGACTTCTACCAGCGGCTGGTGGACTCGCTGCTCGAACGCGGCATCGAGCCCGCGGTCACCCTCTACCACTGGGACCTGCCACAGGCACTGGAGGACCAGGGCGGCTGGCTGGACCGCGACACGGCCTACCGGTTCGCCGAGTACGCCGGCCTCGTCCGGGAGGCGCTCGGCGACCGGGTGCGGCTGTGGACCACGCTCAACGAGCCCTGGTGCGCGGCCTTCCTCGGATACGGACTGGGCAACCACGCCCCGGGCCGCCAGGACCCGGAGGGCTCGCTGCGGGCCGCCCACCACCTGCTGCTCGCCCACGGGCTGGCCGTCCCGGTGCTGCGCTCGGCTGCGCCCGGCCCCATCGAGATCGGCACCACGCTCAACTTCTACCCCGTGTCGGCCGCCTCCGAGGACCCGGCCGACCTGGACGCCGCCCGGCGGATCGACATCCTGCAGAACCGGCTCTTCCTCGACCCGGTGATGCAGGGCCGCTACCCGGCCGACATCCTGGCCCACTTCGAGAAGGTCTGCGGCACGGAGCACATCCAGGAGGACGACGAGAAGATCATCGGCGCGCCGATCGACTTCCTCGGCGTCAACTACTACACCTCGTACCACGTGGCCGGCGGCGGCGAGGGCACCGATCCCTCCCCCTGGCCGGGTGCGGAGGACGTTCGCTTCCTGTCCTGCGGCCGACCGCTCACGGGCATCGGCTGGGAGATCGACGCGACGGGCCTGCGCACCCAGCTGGAGCGAATCAACAACGACTATCCCGGAATCAAGATCCTGATCACCGAGAACGGCGCGGCCTTCGACGACCTGCCCGCCCCCGACGGCAAGGTGCACGACGACGACCGCATCGCCTACATCGACGCGCACCTGCGGGCGACCCGGGAGGCGATCGACCGCGGCGTGGACGTGCGCGGCTACTTCCTCTGGTCGCT
>DOWQ01000723.1:1814-5163 GCA_003519485.1 Streptomyces sp.
CCCGCACCACCTCGCACAGCACCGCACGCACCGCGCCCCACGGGACATGCACAGCAGTGAAAGAGGAACGTCATGGATGCCACGGACGACGCCCGAACCGCCCCACCTGACTCTCCGTCGCCACCGCCGGCCGAACGGCGGGGCGGCGCGCGGCCGGGCCGGCTCGAGGGCGGCCACCCGGCGCAACCCGACGACTTACTCCCTGCACCCCGTGACCCCTCCGGACAGGGCACACCCACCGTGCCGCACTCCCCCATACCCCGGCCGGTCCGGCGTCACCGTCCCGCACCGTCTCCCCGCGCCAGGAGACGGCTGCGGATCGCGGTAACAGGCGCCGGGCCGGCCGGCCTCACCGCTGCGAAGCAGGCACTGGCCGACGGCCACGACGTCGTGCTGTATGAACAGAACGCCGACGTCGGGGGCAGTTGGGACCCGGCTTCCGAGGGCGTCCGCGCGGGCGTACGGATGCAGAGCTCACGGATGAGCTTCCCCTTCTCCGACTTCCCGCCCCAGGGGGTGGACGACTTCCCCGACGTCCCGCAGACCCACGCCTACCTACGGGCGTACGCCGCAGCCTTCGGCGTCCTGCCGGTCTGCCGCTTCGGCCACCGGGTGACGCGGGTGACCCGGGACCGGGAGGGCTGGAGCCTCACCGCGCGGTACGGCGGCCGGTCCGGGGGCGAGAGCACCGAGACCTTCGACGCGGTACTGGTGGCGAGCGGCGAGCTGGAGGAGCCGCGACTGCCGGNNTACGCCGGCCGCCGGGTGCTGGTGGTCGGCAGCGGGGTCAGCGGCGCGGACATCGCCTCGGAGCTGTCGGGCACGGCGGCCCGGATCGACTGGTCGGTCCGCGGACCGGCCCTCTTCCTGCCCCGCGACTGCGCGGGCATCCACAACGACGCGCTGTTCTCGTACGCCGGCCGAATCGCGCTGGAGGAATACCCGTACGACCGCTTCCTCAAGTGGCTGGGCGAACTGCTGCCCGAATACATGGCCATGTACCGGGCGACGGGCCTGCTGCCCACCGACGACTTCCACGGCGCCGTCCACATCAACGAGAAGGCGGTGCCACGCGTGTACCGCGGCCAGATCACCGCGCGCCGCGCCTTCGAGGAGTTCGCCCCGGACGGCTCGGTGACCTTCAGCGACGGCAGCAGCCGGGTGTACGACGACGTCATCTTCTGCCTGGGCCACGCGGTGCCCGACCACGGATTCGTCGACGGATTCCGCCGCGAGGATCTGTACGAGCACCACTTCTACCGGCACGACCCGACCCTCGCCGTGCTCAACACCCCGGCTGACGCGGACGCGTTCGGCAGCATCCTCCCGTACTTCGAGACCGTGGCCGGCCGCGTGCTGTCGGTGCTCTCCGGCCGCACCGCGCTCCCGGACGCCGCCGCGATGGCCGCCTGGTGCGAGCGCCATATGTCCCGCCCGGACGAGCGTCGCCACTTCGACCGCAGGCTGGAGACCATCCGCACCGGACTCGCCTCCGGCGCGCTACCCGACCCGCACACCCACTTCGCCGCTTACTGGCGGCTGGTGTCGGGCACGGCGGCATCCGCCCGGCTGCGCCCGGAGGGCCCGGCCGCCCCGCGCCCGGCCGTCTTCGACGGACTGTTCGACATGGACAACGTCCGACACCGCATCCTCGCCGCGCTGCCCCTCCCGACCCGGGACGACTTGCTCGCCTCCGGCCAGATCAGCCGCGCGGACTACGAGTCCGCCCTCCTCATCCCGGACGGCCGGCAACTACCCCCCTGGCTCCCCTACCGCCAACGACACTGCCCGGCCCGCTCAGCGACGCCCTGACGGGGACGGTGGAGAGGCGATCCGACCGGCTCGCACAACTTGCCCCGGTCCCAGGGGGAGGACGTGCAGGCGCGGGCCCAGAGCCTGCCGGACGCTCTTCACGGACAGGATCCAGGCACCGCCTCGGACGTGTCACTGGGCGCGCGGCAGCGCGAGCCAGTCCTGCCAGGTAATGTCGCGGCCCAGATACCGGGGCTGCCGAAATGGCCAGTCGGCGGCCACCCACGTCGGCACCAGCGCGTCGAGCGCGCGCTCCGCCTCGCCGCCCACGAGGTCGTCCACCACCCACCAGGAGACCTCGGCGTCGGAGCCGGTGCGCTCGGGCGGGTCGATGTAGACGCAGCCGAGGACCGCCGTCTCCTCCTCGTCCAGCACCGCGTAGTTGAACGACTGGTGTGCGGCTATCTCCCTCTCGTGCCGCAGCAGGTCGATGCGGTCCTCTGCATAGGTCATCGTCTCCTTGGGCCATGCCCAGGCCGGGCCGAAGATCTCCCACAGGCGCTCTCGGGAACCCATCACGGCGGGGTAGTCGATCGCGGTGTCCGCCTCCCGGATCGGCCGCAGGTGAAGCGCGGTGTCGGGCACGGGCACGGAGACGGGGTGGACGAAGTCGCCAGGCAGCCAATTCATAAGCGCCGAGGCTACAGCCGGCCGGCGCCACGGCGGACGACCGCCGGGCTTCGGCAGGGCCGCCGCGAGCCGGGGGGAGCCTTGGTGGTTGTCGGCTGCGGTGCTGTTACGGCCTACAGGTGGCCGCTCCGCCAGGGATGGTGGAGCGGCCACCTGTCCGGTGGTGCGGTGGTCCGGATGCGGGAATGTCAGCGCGTCAGTTGCGGACCACCATGCAGGACAGCTCCGGTGCCGTCGGCGCGGTGCCGCCGTTCACCACGTAGCCGAAGCTGGTCGAGGCTCCGGGGGCGAGTGAGCCGTTCCAGTCCGCGTTGTCGAAGGTCACCGCCGTACCGGAACCGCCCAGTTGCGCGTTCCAGGCGTTGTTGACGCTCTGGCCCGCGGACAGGGTCGCGTGCACCATCCAGCCCTGGATCGGTGTGGTCCCGGAGTTCTTGACCGTCACCTCGGCCTGGTAGCCGGTGTTCCAGCTGCCGGCGGTCCGCTGGCTCACGGTGCACTGCCCGTCCGGTACGGGGGTGGGCTCTCCGTCGTCGCCGCCGCCGTCGTCGCCGCCGCCGTCATCGCCACCGCCGTCGTCACCGCCCTGGTCGCCGACGCCGGTGACCTCACCGTTTCCGCCGTCGAAGACCACGTCGGAGCAGCCGTAGAAGGTCTCGTTGCTGTCCGAGCGCTCCCAGACCGAGTAGATGATGTGCTTCCCGGTCTTGCCCGCGGGGAGCTGGGTGTTCCACTTGTACTGGCCGTCGATGGTGCCCACCTGACCGTCCACCGATGGGTGGTCGATCGTGGCGAACGGCTCCGACTCCAGGTCGTCCCAGGCGAGCGGCTGCGTCGGGTCGTAGCCGTCCTTGGTGATGTACAGGTGGAACCAACCCGGGTGCGCCGCCCAGGCGTTGTACGAGAA
>DOWQ01000724.1 GCA_003519485.1 Streptomyces sp.
ATAGGCAGTGTGACGGCGGAAGTGAAGAATGAGCCAGAGCTCGAAGCAGGGGTTCGAGACGGCGACCTCGACGCCCAACCGCTGGGCCTCTCCAATAGCATGAGCAACGTCGAATTCATCGACGTCGAACACGCACCAGACCTCGTCGAAATCATGACGACTACGCGTCCGCTCCCCGGCGGCGTAGCCGACGAGCTGGGACGGTGAGCAGACCTTGGTCTTGATTCGTACAGTGACAGCCGGATTGCTCAAATGATTGACAAGCCCTTGTAAGTAATCTCGTTCAGTCACCTTCGCACCGCACAGAACGAGAATACGATCGCGGTCGCGCCGGCTGCCCGGCGACCGTGAAAGATCCGATTCGAAGACCGGACGACGCCGCCCGCTATTCTTTTGTGCCCTCGTCACGCGATGCCCTCCCTCTCGCCGCCACCGCCGCTTCAAAACGCTCATCACTCAGGAACGGCACCGCACCGTAGCTTCCGCCCAGGTACCGGCGCTCCCGATTCTCCTCCTGGCGCGGCTTGAAGTCGGAGAGCGGAAAGAGCGCAGTCTCCCCGTACTCGTCCTTCTCGACGAACCACACCTGGTCCCGTTTCAGGATGTCTTCCCCACCACTGCGGCCGAGCAGACTCGCGTCGTGCGTGGTCAGCAGAAGTTGCGCCCCATGCCGGTTGGTGGCCGGGTCCTGGAACAGTCGGATCAGGTGTGCGGTAAGACGCGGGTGCAGGCTGGAGTCGACCTCGTCAACGACCAGCGTCCCCCCCAGGTCGAGCGTACGGAGCACAGGAGCCGCGTATTCGAGCAACATGCGAGTGCCTTCCGACTGCTCGTGCAGTCCGAGCCTCATCACTCCCTTCCGGCCACGCTGCTCGACCCAGACCCGCATGGCAGACCTGGTTGCTGTAGGTTTCTGCGCTGCTGCCTCTGCCTCGAAAAGGCTGTCCTGATCCGGGAGTGCTTGTGGCTTGTTCCGCCGGATCACGACAGAAGTCCCATAGGGGTCGCCGGCTTCGGCCCGCTCCACTCCGACATTCTCAATGCCGAGGTCAGCGGCACGCAGTAGTTCCACTACCGCCGGCGCCCGCTCACGGTCCCGGAGCAGCCTCAGACTCTCCACACTGGCTCTTGCTCGTCGCCCGCCGGACCGGAACGCCAGAGCATCCTGGAACCAGAAATACACCGGGAGGACAGCCATCTGCTTGGAGCGAGCGGCGACCGAAAGGAACAGAATGTTCGCTTCGGTGATGTTCTTGACCAGTTCCAATTCTCGCTTCGGCAGAGAGTCACCAAAGGCGATGTCCTCACCGGACCGCTGGAACACCATCCGCTTGCGGCCATGAGGATAGCTGTACAGCCACTCGTCGAGAACCTGATCGTTGTCGATACTGAAGCCGTACGTGTGGCGGACTCCGTCCAGCAGAAGATCCACCACGTACCACGACGGTTCGTCAAAGCCGTCGGGGTCCAGAGCGAACGGGAAGTGCTGGATTCCCCCTCCGGGCTCGGCGTCCCGGTGCGATGAACGCACCATGTCCGCCATGAACTGGAGGGCGTCCACGACGTTCGACTTGCCGGCCGCGTTCGCACCGAAGATCGCCGCCACGGGGACGGCTTCCCGGACCGTTCCCTCCGGGCGGTCCGCCTCATAGACGGGCGCCAGGCGAAGCTGCTGCTCTTCCCGGATGGAGCGGTGGTTCGCCACGCGAAAGCTCAGCAACACTGAGGTCACCACCATCCAGTGATCAGGAGTCATTTTATGCAAGTTACCTGCGTGATTTCTGTCCTGAGGCCACAGTACGGCTGAATGGGACGTGATGACAGGCCGATCACCCGTACGAGTGGCGCGCGCGGTACCCGCCACGCGGATCCGTACGGGCCGGCCCCAGCAGGGCGGCCGATGAGTTCTGGGGGGTTCGGGCGTCCAACTCCTCGACGGCAACGCCACAGCACGCAACGCAGAGGAGACCACCATGGACCAGCAGAGTGTGAGCAGCGGCCCCGCGAGCGCCCCCACGACCGCCGTCGACGCGTCGGGCGGGCAGGGGCGGCGGATGGCGGTCACGGTGCTGGTGCTGCGGAACGCGCTCGGGCTCTTCTTCCTGGTGGCGAGCGCGGCCCCCAAGCTGGTCGCGCACCCCTCGGCCGCCGAGCCCTTCGACGCCATCGGCTTCGGCGACTGGTTCATGTATCTGGTCGGGGTGCTGGAGCTGGCAGGCGGCATCGCGCTGCTGGTGCCGGTGCTCTCCGGACTGGCGGCGTTCTCCCTGATCGGCCTGATGGCCGGGGCGTTCATCACCCAGCTGGCCGTCTTCGACGGGGAGAACGCGGCCACGCCGCCCGTCATGGCGGCGCTGCTCGGCGTCGTCGCCTGGCAGCAGCGCCACACCCTCCCCGAGCTCGTCGCGCGGGTACGGGCCAGGGAGGCGCGCGGTTGACGGCCGGGGCTACCCGAACGGGACGACGTACGGGCCGCCCGGCCGGATGCGACGGGCGGGACGGCAGGCCGCAGAACAGGCCGCACAGCGGACGGCGGGCGGCGGGCTGGAAGAGCAGGCAGCACGAAAGGCGGAGGCCCGGAGAGCGTTTCGCTCTCCGGGCCTCCGCCTGCGTTCACGCGGCCGTGCCATCAGCGCGGCCACCGCTCGCACGGCACCGCATGTGCGCGCCACCGCGCCACCCGCGGGCTACTCCGGGCGCTTCG
Organism: Streptomyces sp.; assembly: GCA_003519485.1. Lineage (GTDB taxonomy): Bacteria > Actinomycetota > Actinomycetes > Streptomycetales > Streptomycetaceae > Streptomyces. Next base: position 2,705 of record DOWQ01000724.1, read on the forward strand.
GCCGCCAGACGACCAGGGCGCTCGCCTGCTGGACATCCTGGTACGGGACCAAATCCCGGCGGTACGAGGCGTGCACCGCCGCCTCCCGCTGCCGCATCGCGGCCGCCGCGCCGTCGGCCATCTGCTGGAGCTCGGCCACCCGCGCCTGGAGCGCGGCGACCTGGTTCTCCAGTTCGATGATCCGTTTGATCCCGGCGAGGTTGATGCCCTCGGTCTGGCTGAGCTGCTGCACCTGCCGGAGCAGCTCGATGTCCCGGGCGGAGTAGCGCCGGCCGCGGCCGGGCGTACGGTCCGGGGACACCAGGCCCAGCCGGTCGTACTGGCGCAGGGTCTGCGGGTGCAGCCCCGAGAGCTGAGCGGCGACCGAGATGACGTAGACCGGCGACTCCTCCGTCAGCTGATACGGATTGCGGTTCGCGCCGCGCCCTCCTCGGCCGTCCATCTCATGCTCCCTTCGCGGCCTGGAACAGCTCCGCCCGCGGGTCCTCACCCGCGGTGGCCTCGCGATACGACTCCAGGGCTTCCCGTGCCCGGTCGCCGAGATCGTGGGGGACCGTCACCTCTATGGTGACCAGCAGGTCACCGCGGGTGCCGTCCTTGCGCGTCGCGCCCTTGCCGCGGGCGCGCATCGTCCGCCCGTTGGGGGTGCCGGCGGGCAGCTTGAGGGTGACCGGCGGCCCACCGAGGGTGGGGACCTTGACCTCGCCGCCGAGTGCCGCCTCCGGGAAGGAGACCGGCACACTGACGGTGAGGTTGTCGCCCTTGCGCCCGAACACCGGATGCTTGTCGACGTTCACCACCACATAGAGGTCGCCGTTCGGCCCGCCGCGCTCACCCGGCGCGCCCTTGCCCCGCAGCCGGATGCGCTGGCCGTCGCTGACGCCCGCCGGGATGCGGACCTGCATGGTGCGCGAACTGGTGGCGCGTCCGCTGCCCTTGCAGATGTCGCAGGGGGTCTCGGCGATCAGGCCGCGGCCCTTGCAGTCGGCGCACGGGTCGGTGAGCGAGAAGCCGCCACCGCCGCCGCGGGAGACCTGGCCGGTGCCGACGCAGGTCGGGCAGACCCGCGGCGTACCGTTTCTGTCACCCGTGCCGGCGCACGCCTTGCAAGCGGCCGAGCTGGACATCCGCAGCGGGACCGTGGCCCCGTCGACGGCCTCGGTGAAGCTCAGCGTCACCTCGGACTCGATGTCCTGGCCGCGCCGCGGCTGGGTGCGGGGGCCCGCACCGGCGCCCCCGCGGTTGAACAGGCCGCCGAAGACGTCCCCGAGTCCGCCGCCGAACCCGCCGGCACCGCCGGCACCGCC
>DOWQ01000721.1:0-6013 GCA_003519485.1 Streptomyces sp.
GGGCGCACCGGGCGCGCTTCCCCTCGATTGTCCAACACCGCCCGGCGCGACGAGGTTCCCGCGCGGACCGCGCCGGAGCCGGGAGCCGCGCCGTACGGCCCGCCGCCGGTCCCCGGGCCCGGTCAGTCCCAGGACCCCTGTCCGGGCGGCAGCCCCGCTATCTCCGCGAGGTCGCCGTCGGTCAGCCGCACCGCCGCCGCCCCCGCGTTCTCCACCGCCCAGCGTTCCTTCTTCGTGCCCGGCAGCGGCACCACATGCCGCCCCTGCGCCAGCGCCCACGCCAGCGCCACCTGCGCCGGGGTGGCCCCGTGCCGGTCGGCGACTCGGCGCAGCCCCGCCACGATCGGCTGGTTGGCCGCCATCATCTCCGCCGTGAACCGGGGATGACGGGCCCGTACGTCGTCCGGTTCGAAGCCCTGGCCGGGCGTCAGGGTGCCGGTCAGGAAGCCGTTGCCCAGCGGCATCGCCGCGAGGAAGCCGACGCCGCGCGACTCGCACCACGGCAGCAGGGTGTCGAGGGCCTCCGGAGCCCACACCGACAGCTCGGCCTGCACCCCGCTGACCGGAAATATCTGCTGCACCCGGTCCAACTGGCGCAGCGTCGCGTCGTGCATCCCCCGCGGTACGGCCCCGGGCGCCCGGCGCCGGGCGCGCTGCACACGGAGCTCCGACTGCTGCTCCGCGCGGGCGCCCACCGCGCACAGGCCCAGCGCCCGCACCTTGCCCGCGGTGACGAGCTCCGCCATCGCGCCCCAGGTCTCCTCCACCGGCACCTCCGGGTCGGCCCGGTGCAGCTGATAGAGGTCGATCACCTCGGTCCCCAGCCGCCGCAGCGAGGCGTCGCAGGCCCGCTTCACATAGCCGGGACGGCCGTTGGCCACGACGTGCTGGTCGCCCACGAGCAGTCCGCACTTGGTGGACACGAAGACGTCCCCGCGCCGCTCCCGCAGTACCCGCCCGACCAGCAGTTCATTGGTGAACGGGCCGTACATGTCGGCCGTGTCGAGCAGCGTCACGCCCGCGTCCAGGGCGGCGTGCACGGCACGCAGCGAACCCTCGCCGCTCTGCTGGGAGGTGGTGTACGCCCAGCTCATCGGCATGCAGCCGAGGCCGACGGACCCCACCGACAGCGCCCCCGCGCCGATTGTCCTGCGCTTCACCTGGTCCCGCACCCCTCCTGGGCGCATCAGGCCCGCCCCGCCGGGTCCGCACCCCTGTCGTGGCCGGGGGCCGTCCGCCCCCGGCCCACGACAGTAACTGCTGGTGTTCGAAGCCTTGGCATAGCCTCCTGACCATGACTTCCGACGTATGGCTGCCCGTACCGCCCGACGAGATCGACGGCCTTCCCGGCGGCTTCCGCTACCTCCACTGGGACGGCGCTCCCGACTTCCCCGCGGACCCGGCGCGCTGTGTGTTCTACGGCGTGCCCTACATGAAGAGCCCGGGTGTGGCCGTCCGGCCGCTGCCGGACATGAGGTCCGTCCGGGTGGTGCAGACTCTGACCGCCGGGATGGACCACGTCCGGCCCGCGGTGCCCGGGCTTCCGCCGGGCACCCTGCTCTGCAACGCCCGCGGTGTGCACGAAGCGAGTACGGCCGAACTGGCTCTCACACTCATCCTCGCCTCGCTGCGCGACATCCCCGGCTTCGTCCGCAGCCAGGACGCGGAGGAGTGGCGGACCGGCTTCCGGCCCGCCCTCGCCGACAAGAGCGTCCTGATCGTCGGTTACGGGGCCATCGGCAGCGCCGTCGAGGACCGGCTCACTCCCTTCGAGTGTGCGCGGGTGGCGCGCGTCGCGCGCTCCGCCCGCACCACCACGCGCGGCCCTGTGCATCCGATCGACGAATTGCCCGTTCTGCTGCCCGAGGCCGATGTCGTCGTCCTCGTCACTCCGCTCACCGACGAGACCCGCGGCCTCGCCGGAGCCGGCTTCCTCGCGCGGATGAAGGACGGCGCGCTGCTCGTGAACGTGGGCCGCGGCGCGGTCGTTGACACCGCGGCGCTGCTCGCCGAGACGAAGTCGGGCCGGCTGCGCGCGGCACTCGACGTCACCGATCCCGAGCCGCTGCCCGCAGGTCACCCGCTGTGGCAGGCGCCCGGTGTGCTCATCACCCCGCACGTCGGCGGCCCCACGTCGGCCTTCCTGCCGCGCGCGAAGCGGCTGCTGGCCGGCCAGTTGAAGCGGTTCGCCGAGGGCAGGCCGCTCGACAACGTCGTCGCGACGGCGGGCGGGCACCCCGGGGCGGAGTAGGTCACTCCGGAAACGTACGCTGAGTATTCGTTCGAGCGCGGAGCGTGCACGAGTCGGCGCATGCTGTCACGCTGTGTAGAGAAACTATGTCGCTGTGTGACGAGACTGGTGTATCGTCCCCAACCGGGGGCTGTGCCGCCGTCAGTGCGGCGGTGCAGCGGAGGACCGTGACTCGAGGGGGGCGACGGGCATGCAGGGCCGATGGACGAACGACCCGACGGGGTGCAGCCGCCGCCGACCACCCCGCCGTGCTCCCGGGCGCGGCCGGAAACGCCGGACGGCACCGCCCCGGGCGGTCCGGTGACCGTCCCCGGGGCGACGGTCCCGCGCCGGCCCGGACCCGGCGGCGCGAGTCCCCTGCCCCAACTCCTGCTGACCCTGGCCTGCGGCGGCTATGCCATCGGCGCGGCCTTCGGCTGGGGCTCCCGTCAACTCGCTTTGATCATGGGTGACTTCGGCCTCGGCGCCGCCGGCTTCGTCGCCGCGGTGTCCTGCTTCTGCTACGCCCGCGCCTGCGCCGACCGGTTCCGGCCGGCCTGGCTGCTGTTCGCGGTGTCCTCCGCGATGGCCGGCGCCGGGAACTTCATCTGGGGCTGGTACGAGATCGTGCGGAGAATGCCGGTGCCCAGCCCCTCCGCCGCGGACTTCTGCTTCCTGCTCTTCGCGCCGCCCGCCATCGTCGGCCTGCTGGTGCTCGCCAAACGCCCGCACACCCGCGCGGGTTGGGTCTGCCTGCTGCTGGACGCCTGGCTGATCGGCGGCTCGCTGCTCACCCTCTCCTGGAGCCTCGCGCTCGCGCACGTCGCGGAGGGGCAGGCCGAGAGCGTGGCGCACGCCGCCCTCACCCTGGCCTATCCGCTGCTCGACATCGCCCTGGTGAGCATGGTGCTCGTACTGCACTTCCGGCGCTCGTCCGCCAACCGCTCGGCGGTCAACACCGCGATCGCCGCGCTCGCGCTCACGGTGCTCTGCGACGCCCTGTTCACCTCGCCGCTGTTCCGCGACGAGTACCGCTCCGGCCAACTCCTGGACGCCGGCTGGTTCGCCGGCTCCCTGCTGCTCGCGTACGCGCCGTGGGGTGGCCGGCGGGAGCCGGCCGAGAGTCCGGCGCCCGCGGGCCGTCCGGGGCAGGGGCACCACACGGGCCGCCCGGGGACGCACGCGGGCCGCCCGGGGCATCACGCCGGCCGACCGATCGCCGGTTCGCTCGCCGCCCTCACGCCCTATCTCGCCGCGGCCGTCTGCACGCTGAGCATCCTGCACACCGTCGTCGACGGCGGGCGCGTCGACCGGCTGGTGATCCTGACCGCCTGCACGGTCGTGCTGGCCCTCGTCGTGCGGCAGGGCATCATGCTGCTCGACAACATCACCCTCACCCAGGAGCTGGCGCACAAGGAGAGCCACTTCCGCTCCCTGGTGCAGGGCTCCAGCGACGTCATCATGATCGCCGCCCCGGACGGCAGCCTGCGCTACGTCAGCCCGGCCGCCGCGGGCGTCTACGGCGTCGAGGCCGAGCATCTCGTCGGCTCCCCGCTCTCCGCCCTGATCCACCCGGACGACCTCGGCGGGGTGATGCACGAGGTCCGCCGGTTCCTCGCGGCGGCGCCGGAGGCGGAGCCGATCACCCGGATCGAATGCCGGTTCCGCACAGGCGGCGGCCGTACCGCCGCCGGCCCCTGGCTCAACGTCGAGTCGACCGTCAACCGGCACCACGGCGGGCTCATCTTCAACAGCCGCGACGTGACCGAGCGGGTGCGGCTCCAGGCCCAGCTCCGGCACAACGCCGAACACGACCCGCTCACCGGCCTGCCCAACCGCTCCCTGTTCACCGAGCGGGTCCGCCAGGCGATCGGCGGCCGGCGCAGCACCGACCCCGGCACCGCCGTGCTCTTCATCGACCTGGACGGCTTCAAAGCGGTCAACGACACCGTCGGCCACCAGGCCGGGGACGAGCTGCTGGTCAACGCGGCCCGCCGCCTCCAGGAGTCCGTGCGCGCCGGTGACACCGCCGCCCGGCTCGGCGGTGACGAATTCGCGGCGCTCATCCTCGGCGACGGTGGCCGGGACCGTGCGGCCCGCGAGGTCCGGGTCCAGGAGATCGCCGACCGGCTCCGCCTGGCCCTCTCCGCGCCCTATCACGTCGCCGGCACCGAGGTCCGGGTCGCCGCCAGTATCGGGGTCGCCTTCGCCGACCCCGGCACCACCCCCGGTGATCTGATGCGCAACGCCGATCTGGCGATGTACCGCGCCAAGGCCGCGGGAAAGGACCGGGTCGAGCTGTACGCCCCGCAGATGCAGGCCGAGGTCGTCCGCCGGGCCCAACTCGCCGGCCGGCTGCGCGCCGCGCTCGACGACGGCGAGTTCGCCCTGCTCCACCAGCCCGTCGTGGAGCTCACGGGCGGAGAGCTCACCGCGGTCGCCGCCCAGGCGCGCTGGCGGTCCGCCCAGGGCATCCTGTTCACTCCCGCCGAGTTCCTGCGCGTGGTCGAGCGCGAACGCGGCGGGGACGGCGGCGAACGCGGCGCCGAGCTGGGCCGCTGGCTGCTGGAGAACGCCGTCGAGCAGGCAGCCGAGCGGCACCGCGCCGGGCACCCCGCCCCCGTGTCCGTACGGCTCTCCGCCCGCCGGCTCATGGACCGCACCATGCCCCAGGAGACCGTCGAGGCCCTCCTCACCCGGCACGGGCTGCCGCCGGCCGGGCTCCTCCTGGAGCTGACCGAGAGCGACCCGCAGATCCCGCTGGACGACCTGGAGCGGCGGCTGTCCGGCCTCCGCCGCCTCGGCGTACGGATCGCCCTCGACGCCTTCGGCAGTGGTTACGCCGCCATAAGCGCATTGCGCCGGCTACCCGTGGACGTGCTCAAGCTCGACCGCGGACTGGTCGAGGGCGTTGTCGAGTCGGCCCGGCTGCACAAGATCACCGCCGGGCTGCTGCGGATCGCCGCCGATCTGGGCATGCAGTCCGTCGCGGACGGCGTCGACCGGCCCGAGCAAGTGGTGGCGCTGCGAGGCATGGGCTGCACCCACGGCCAGGGAATGGCCTTCTCCGGACCCCTCGACGAGCACCGGCTGCGCCGCGCCCTGTCCCGCGGCGACTATCCCGTGCCGCACGCGGGCGGGCTCAGGGAGGCCGTGCTGGCCGGCGGCGGCGCGCTGCCCGTCCGCATTCCCGACCGGCGGGAGGCGCTGCCCCGGCGGGCCAAGGGCGGCACGGCCGCCCCGCTCTCCGGGGAGTCGTGGGACGCCGGCCACGGCCCGTTGTCCCGTCCTCCATTGCGCTCGAATAGTGAGACTCCGGTCCCACCCACTTGACACCCGTGCCACGCCGGGGAGAAAGTCGGAGCCATGCGCACCCGAATTCTCGTAATTGGAAAGCGCGTCGGCTGAAGCAGGTTCCTGTGTCACACCTGCTGACCGCACCGACGCGCTCCCCTCGCTTGCCTCACGGCACGGGGGGTTTTTTGTTGCACCGATACTGCCAAACCCACACAGAACCTCACCTCGAGAAGAGATGCTGATGACCGAGCAGGCCACCGGGGCCCAGCACCCGCAGCCGCGGCCCCGTAGCGGCGGGCACCAACCCGCCATCGTCGAGAAAGACGTCACCGGCGCGCAGTCCCTCATCCGCTCTCTCGAGGAAGTCGGGGCCGACACCGTATTCGGCATTCCCGGCGGTGCGATCCTCCCCGCCTACGACCCGATGATGGACTCCTCGAAGGTCCGTCACGTGCTCGTCCGCCACGAGCAGGGCGCCGGCCACGC
>DOWQ01000721.1:6121-6273 GCA_003519485.1 Streptomyces sp.
TTCCACATCGCCTCCAGCGGCCGGCCCGGTCCGGTGCTGGTGGACATCGCCAAGGACGCGATGCAGAAGCGGACCACCTTCAGCTGGCCGCCGCAGACCGACCTCCCCGGCTACCGTCCGGTCACCAAACCGCACGCCAAGCAGATCCGCGA
>DOWQ01000247.1 GCA_003519485.1 Streptomyces sp.
GGGGGATCAACCCCGGGGCAGGGGCCCGCCGCTCGCACGGCCGACCGGGCGGCCGGCCTCGAGCGCGGCCGGCGTCCGGCGTCAGGCGCAGCTCTCAGCCGTCAGCCGTCAGCCGTCGGTGAACGTCTCGCCCTTCGCCGCCTTCTCCTCCAGCAGCGCGGTCGGCGCGAAGCGGTCGCCGTACGCCGCCTGGAGCTCGCGCGCGCGGGCCACGAAGCCGGCGGGTCCGCCCTCGTAGCCATTGATGTACTGGAGCACGCCGCCGGTCCAGGCGGGGAAGCCGATGCCCATGATGGAGCCGATGTTGGCGTCGGCGACCGAGGTCAGCACGCCCTCCTCCAGGCAGCGGACGGTGTCGACGGCCTCGACGAAGAGCATCCGCTCCTTCAGGTCCTCGAACGGGATCCGCACGTCCGGCCGGGCGAAGTGCTCGCGCAGGCCCGGCCAGAGCCGGGTGCGGCTGCCGTCCTCGTAGTCGTAGAAGCCCGCGCCGCCGCTGCGGCCGGTGCGGCCGAACTCGTCGACCATCCGGTCGATGACCGACTCCGCAGGATGCGTCCGCCAGCTGCCGCCCTCGGCCTCGATGGCCCGCTTGGTCTCCTCGCGGATCTTGCGCGGCAGGGTGAGGGTCAGCTCGTCCATCAGGGAGAGCACCTTCGCCGGGTAGCCGGCCTGGGCCGCGGCCTGCTCGACGGAGGCGGGCTCCACGCCCTCGCCGACCATGGCCACGCCCTCGTTGATGAAGTGGCCGATGACCCGGGAGGTGAAGAAGCCCCGGGAGTCGTTGACCACGATCGGGGTCTTGTTGATCTGCCGGACCAGGTCGAAGGCGCGGGCGAGCGCCTCGTCCCCGGTCCGCTCGCCCTTGATGATCTCGACGAGCGGCATCCGATCGACGGGCGAGAAGAAGTGCAGCCCGACGAAGTCCCGCGGCCGCTCCACCCCCTCGGCGAGCAGGCCGATCGGGAGGGTGGAGGTGTTGGAGCACAGCAGCGCGTCCGGCTCGACGAGGTGCTGGATCTCCTGGAACACCTTGTGCTTGAGCGCCGGGTCCTCGAAGACGGCCTCGAGCACCGCGTCGCAGCCGGCGACCGCCGCCGGGTCGGCGGCCGGGGTGATCCGGGCCAGCAGCTCGTCCCGCTTCGCCTCGGTCGTACGGCCCTTCGCCAGCGCCTTCTCCAGCAGCTTGGCGGAGTAGGCCTTGCCGCGCTCGGCGGCCTCGGCGGAGACGTCCTTGAGGACGACCTCGATGCCGGCCCGGGCGCAGGAGTAGGCGATGCCCGCGCCCATCATCCCGGCGCCCAGCACGGCGACCTTGCGGACCTTCCGCGGCTCGGGGCCGTCCGGGCGGCTGCGGCCGGCGTTGACGGCCTGGAGGTCGAAGAAGAACGCCTGGATCATGTTCTTCGCGGTCTGCCCGGTGACCAGCTCGGTGAAGTAACGCGCCTCGATGGCCTCCGCGTTCGCGAAGTCCACCTGGGCGCCCTCGACCGCCGCGGCCATGATGTTGCGCGGCGCCGGGTAGGGCGCGCCGCCCAACTGCTTGCGCAGGCCGGCCGGGAAGGCGGGCAGGTGATTGGCGAGCTTGGGAGACGACGGGGTGCCGCCGGGCATCCGGTAGCCCTTGGCGTGCCAGGGCTGCTGCGACTCGGGGTTGGCGTCGATGAAGGCGTGCGCCCGCGCGAGCATCTCCTCCGCGGTGGCCACCACCTCGTCGACGATGCCGACCCCGACGGCCCGCTCCGGGCTGTACTGCTTGCCCTCCAGCAGCACCTTCAGCAGCGCGTCGGTGATGCCGAGCAGCCGTACCGTACGGACCACGCCGCCGCCGCCGGGCAGCAGGCCCAGGGTCACCTCGGGCAGCCCGAACTTCGCGCCGCGGGCGTCCAGGGCGATCCGGCGGTGGCAGGAGAGGGCGATCTCCAGGCCGCCGCCGAGCGCGGTGCCGTTCAGCGCGGCGACCACCGGCTTGCCGAGGGTCTCGATCCGGCGCAGGTCGCGCTTGACGCCCATTCCGGAGTCGAAGACCTGCTGCGCCTGCTCGGGACCGACCCGGCGCAGGTCGCGAAGGTCGCCGCCCGCGAAGAAGGTCTTCTTGGCGGACGTGAAGATCACGCCGCGCACGGAGTCGCGCTCGGCCTCGAGCCGGTCGGCGACGGCGGTCAGGGAGGCGCCGAAGGCGGCGTTCATGGTGTTGGCGGACTGCCGGGGGTCGTCCAGGACGAGCGTGACGACACCGGTGTTGTCCTGCTCCCAGCGGATGGTGGTGGGCTCGCTGCTCATATCAGGGGTTCTCCGTGGCGGGTCGGGAAGAGAAGAAGGGACGGGCTCCGGCTCTCGCTCCGGGCCCGGGACCGGAGCAGGGGCCGGCTCGGGCGCCGGCCCCGACGCGGGCACCGGCTTCCGGCCCGGCTCAAGCTCCGAGGGCTCGGGGCGGCGCGTTCAGAGGCGTTCGACGATGGTGGCGATGCCCATGCCGCCGCCCACGCAGAGCGTGGCCAGCCCGTACCGCTGGTCGCGGCGCTCGAGCTCGTCGATGAGGGTGCCGAGGATCATCGCGCCGGTGGCGCCCAGCGGGTGGCCCATGGCGATGGCGCCGCCGTTGACGTTGACCTGTGCCAGGTCCAGGTCCATGTCCCGGACGAAGCGCAGCACGACGGCGGCGAAGGCCTCATTGATCTCCACCAGGTCCATCTGGCCGATGGTCATGCCGGCCTTGGCGAGCGCCTTGCGGGCGGCGGGCGCCGGGCCGGTGAGCATGATCGTCGGGTCGGAGCCGGAGACGGCGGCGGAGACGATACGGGCGCGCGGGGTCAGCCCGTAGCGGTCGCCCACGGCCTGGTTGCCGATCGCCACGAGCGCCGAGCCGTCCACGATGCCGGAGGAGTTGCCCGCGTGGTGGACATGGTCGATCTTCTCGACCCAGTGGTACTTCTGCAACGCGACCGCGTCAAAGCCGCCGACGTCGCCGATCATCCCGAAGGACGGCTTGAGCGCCGACAGCGACTCGGCGGTGGTGCCGGGGCGCATGTGCTCGTCGTGGTCCAGGACGGTGAGGCCGTTGCGGTCGGTGACCGGGACGACGGAGCGCTTGAAGCGCTCCTCCTTCCAGGCCGTGGCCGCGCGCTCCTGGGACAGCGCCGCGAAGGAGTCGACTTCGTGCCGGCTGAAGCCCTCGACGGTGGCGATGAGGTCGGCGCCGATGCCCTGAGGGGCGAAGCCGGTCTCGAAGTTGGTCATCGGGTCCATCGCCCAGGCACCGCCGTCGGTACCCATCCCGACCCGGGACATCGACTCGACGCCGCCGGCCAGGATCAGGTCCTCCCAGCCGGAACGCACCTTGGCGGCAGCAAGGTTGACGGCCTCCAGGCCGGAGGCGCAGAACCGGTTCTCCTGCACCCCGGCGACGGTGTCCGGCAGACCGGCCGCGATGGCCGCGACCCGGGCGATGTCGGAGCCCTGGTCGCCGACCGGGCTGACGACACCGAGCACGATGTCGTCGATGGCGGCCGGGTCCAGCTCCGGGAACCGGCGGCGCAGCTCGTGGATCAGGCCCACGACCAGGTCGACGGGCTTGGTGCCGTGCAGGGCCCCATTGGCCTTGCCGCGGCCCCGCGGGGTGCGGATCGCGTCGTAGACATACGCTTCGGTGCTCAACGTCGGCAGCCTTTCGTGCTGTGCCGCCCGGCGGGCGACGGTGCGTGTGAGTGGGACGGCGGTGGGTCGGGCGGGGCCCGGGTCCGGGGCGGGTGCGGAGCGGGACGGGCGCGGAGTTGGCCGGGGCGGGCTCGGCGCTCGGCGCGGGTCAGGCGAGGAGAGACCGGCCGATGATCTCCTTCATGATCTCGGTGGTACCTCCGTAGATGGTCTGGATGCGGCCGTCGGCGAACGCCTTCGCGACCCGGTACTCGGACATGTACCCGTACCCGCCGTGCAGCTGCAGACAGCGGTCGGTGATCCGCTTCTGCAGCTCGGTGGCCCACCACTTCGCCATCGAGGCGTGCACGGCGTCGAGCAGGCCCGCCGCGTGGTCCTCGATGCAGCGGTCCAGGAAGGCCCGGGTGACGGCGCACTCGGTGGCCATCTCGGCGATCTCGAAGCGGATGTGCTGGAGCTTGGCGAGCGGCCGGCCGAAGGCCTCCCGCTCTTTCACGTAGCGGGTGGTGATCGCCAGCAGCTCCTCGGCCCCGGCGATGGAGGCCACCGCGATGCTCATCCGCTCCTGGGCGAGGTTGGTCATCAGGTGGATGAAGGCGCCGTTCTCCTCGCCGAGGAGGTTCTCCTTGGGCACCTTGACGTCGTCGAAGAACAGCTCGGCGGTGTCCTGCGCCTTCTGGCCGATCTTGTCGAGGTTCCGGCCGCGTTCGAAGCCCTCCGCGCCGCGCTCGACGACGAGCAGGCTGAGGCCCTTGGCGCCGCCGTCCGGGGAGGTGCGGGCGACGACGATGACCAGGTCGGCGAGGATGCCGTTGGAGATGAAGGTCTTGGATCCGTTGAGCACCCAGTGGTCGCCCCGGTCGGTGGCGGTGGTGCGGATGCCCTGGAGGTCGGAGCCCGCGCCCGGCTCGGTCATCGCGATGGCGGTGACGAGGTCGCCGGAGACGCATCCGGGCAGCCAGCGCTCCTTCTGCTNNCCGGTGAGATACGGGCCGACGATGTCGTTGTGCAGCCCGATGGCCGGCCCGGAGGCGCCGGCGCGGGCGAACTCCTCGGCGAGCACGGCGCTGTAGCGGTAGTCGTCCGTACCGCCGCCGCCGAACTCCTCCGGCACGGCCAGGCCGAGCAGCCCCNNGCTTGCCGGCGGCCAGCCAGAGCTCCCGGTCGACGATGCCCTCCCGCTCCCAGCGCTCGTGGTGCGGCCGCACCTCCTTGTCGAGGAAGGTGCGGACGGTCTCGCGGAAGGCCTCGTGCTCCGCGGTGAAGATCGTGCGCTTCAACTCACTTCTCCTGTCATTCGCTGCTGCTCCTGGGCCCGGGCCCGCGGGTTCCGGCCACCCGGCGGGTTCGGTCGGCCGGGGCCCGTTCCGGCCGGTGACGCGTCGGTCGTGGGGCCGTGGACCGTGAGCCCAGCCGTGGCCCCGTCAGCCGGCGGCTCCCGTCGCCTCCGGGTCCGCGAGGGCGGGGACGTCCCAGTCCCGGGCCA
>DOWQ01000244.1 GCA_003519485.1 Streptomyces sp.
GAGAACTTCAAGGCCATTGACAGTCACGAGCGATGGCGTGGGCCTCATTCATCAGCGCGCTTCCGATGCCCTGTCCCCTTGTGCTGGTGCAGGTTTGAACGTGGTGGAGCGTTCCCCAGTGGGCGACCAGAGCGAAGGCGTCGCGTCGGATGGTGAGCCAGCCCACCAGTGCATCTCCGTCCAGGGCCATCAGGAGGCGGCAGGTTGCGGGGGCGAGGCTTTCGAGGATGGCGTCGAGGGCGGGGGCAGCGTCCCGCTCGTCGATGGGCGGGAACGGAAAGCCTGCTGCACCACCGGCGTTGGAGACATCGATCCAGCAGTCGATGAGTGCCTGCCGCCGATCCGGGTCGACGTCTTGCGCGGTGGGCGCCTGAACGAAGCAAAGCGAGTCAGAAGGCATGGAGGGAGATTGCCAGCTCCCACTGACAGCGAACGACGCCGTCGCCTCCAGCGCTTGTTGACCGCATCGGCCACACGTTCTCCGAACTGGGTCGGTTTCTCGTTCCGTGTCATGCGCCGACTCTTTGACCCGGGCTCTTCCCTCTGCCTTAGGAGCGTGCCGATACCTCGCCGTGAAGCTTCATCGCTCGGACGGCTTCCGCGATCTTGGTGCCGAGCTCCGTGGGACGCATCGCGCGACCTCGTGCGGCTCTCTGTATCAAGAGGTGCCCGAGGTCCTTTTCGAGCTGGTTGACCTGAGCGACCAGCGTGAACGGGCTGGTGCCGAAAGCTTGGGCTGCGTCACGCATGGTTGGGTAGGGCAACGCGGCCATGAAACGCTCCAGCCGGTCCGATGCGTAGGCGCTGGTCAGGGCATCACGCAGGATGGCCGGTGCCCGTACGGCCCGCTTGTCCGCGAGGTGGGTGGCAGTCTGGGACGCTGCGCCGCGCCGCAGCGGGATGCTGTGGGTATGCGCCCAGCGGGTCATGTTCGCTGTGCTCATGCCCTTCACGCACCAGGTCAGCTCTGGGCCATGTCCACGAACCGGGAGTAGTGGCCCTGGAAGGCCACGGTGATGGTCGCTGTCGGGCCGTTACGGTGCTTGGCCACGATCAGGTCCGCCTCGCCCGCCCGGGGTGACTCCTTCTCGTATGCGTCCTCGCGGTGCAGCAGGACCACCATGTCGGCATCCTGCTCGATGGAACCCGACTCGCGGAGGTCGGACACCATCGGCTTCTTGTCCGTCCGCTGCTCGGGCCCACGGTTCAGCTGCGACAGCGCGACCACCGGGACCTCCAGCTCCTTGGCCAGCAGCTTCAGGTTCCGGGACATGTCCGAGACCTCCTGCTGCCGGCTCTCGGGCCGACGGGATCCACCGGACTGCATCAGCTGGAGATAGTCGATGATCACCATCTTGAGGTCGCTCCGCTGCTTCAGCCGGCGGCACTTGGCGCGGATCTCCATCATCGAGAGGTTCGGCGAGTCGTCAATGAAGAGCGGGGCCTGCGAGACGTCCGGCATCCGGCGGGCGAGCCGGGTCCAGTCCTCGTCCGTCATGCTGCCGGAGCGCATGTGGTGCAGCGCCACCCGCGCCTCCGCCGAGAGCAGGCGCATCGCGATCTCATTGCGCCCCATCTCCAGCGAGAAGATGACGCTCGGCATGTTGTTCTTCACCGAGCAGGCCCGGGCGAAGTCCAAGGCCAGCGTGGACTTGCCCATCGCCGGGCGGGCCGCGATGACGATCATCTGGCCCGGGTGCAGGCCGTTCGTCAGTGAATCCAGGTCGGTGAAGCCCGTCGGCACGCCGGACATCTGGCCGCTGCGGGAGCCGATCGCCTCGATCTCGTCGAGCGCGCCCTCCATGATGTCACCGAGCGGGAGGTAGTCCTCGCTGGTGCGCTGCTCGGTGACGGCGTAGATCTCCGCCTGGGCGTTGTTGACGATGTCGTCCACATCGCCGTCCGCCGCGTATCCCATCTGGGTGATGCGGGTGCCCGCCTCCACGAGCCGGCGCAGCACGGCGCGCTCATGGACGATCTCTGCGTAGTACTCGGCGTTCGCCGCGGTGGGGACCGACTGGACCAGGGTGTGGAGATACGACGCGCCGCCGACCCGGGTGATCTCGCCGCGCTTGGTCAGCTCCGCGGCGACCGTGATCGGGTCGGCGGGCTCGCCCTTGGCATAGAGGTCGAGCACGGCCTGGTAGACCGTCTCGTGCGCGGGGCGGTAGAAGTCGGTGCCCTTGAGGACCTCCACCACATCGGCGATGGCGTCCTTGGAGAGCAGCATGCCGCCGAGCACCGACTGCTCGGCGTCGAGATCCTGCGGCGGCACCCGCTCGAAGCCGGAGCCGGCTCCGGGCCCGGCCCCGGAGCCCGAGCCGGGCCCCGACCAGGTGTCGTCGCGGCCGCGGTCATGCTGCTCCGTACGACTCCGGTCGCCCCGGTGTCCCGACCGGGACGCGGGCAGCCGCTCGCTCGGAGGGGCGTCCGGCGCCCAGGGGTCTTCCATGTCCGGCTGGGTCACCCGGCACCTCCTCCCGTCCGCGAGGCGGACTGTTCACCGCCCGGCACACCCACTCGCCGTGCGACTCTTTCTTACGGCACGGCTCTGACAAATGGGATGCTCGACTCCGCATCCGGCGCGTCGAGTTCAGCAGAGGTGGCTGCCCCACGGTAGGTCCGACGGGGCGCAGGACCAAGTAAGTTATCCACAGGGCGTGTGGACGACGAACCACATCCTGTGGGTAAGTCGCCCCAACCTGTGTACGACCCGGGGGACAGTGCTGTGGACAACATGTCAATCACACCATTGTCACCCGGCTGACCTGGTGTTTCTTGGTCCACCGGCTGTGCAGGAGAAAAAGATCCGGATCCGTCGCAAGATCCCGACGAACGGCTCCGAGTACGTCACACAACTGCCACTCACGTAAGGGTCCAAGCTAAGCTCGGTCCATTACCTGTGGAAGATTGGATCGGAGCCCCGAACGATGACCCAGGCCCCTGCGGCAGCCAAGTCGGGACGCCGCCACGACCGCGAGATCATCGCACTCGCGGTACCCGCCTTCGGCGCCCTCGTCGCGGAGCCCCTCTTCGTCATGGTCGACAGCGCCATCGTCGGTCATCTCGGCACCCCGCAGCTGGCCGGGCTCGGCATCGCCGCCGCCCTGCTCACGACCGCCGTCAACATATTCGTCTTCCTCGCCTACGCCACCACCGCCGCCGTCGCCCGCCGCGTCGGCGCCGGCGACCTCCCCGCGGCGATCCGGCAGGGCATGGACGGCATCTGGCTCGCGCTGCTCCTCGGCGCCGCCGTCGTCGCCGTCGCCCTGCCCGCGGCGCCCGCGCTCGTCGACCTGCTCGGCGCCTCCGACACCGTGGCCCCGTACGCCGTGACGTATCTGCGGATCAGCTCGCTGGGCATCCCCGCCATGCTGATCGTGCTCGCCGCCACCGGTGTGCTCCGCGGACTGCAGAACACCCGGACCCCGCTCTACGTGGCCATCGGCGGCTTCACCGCCAACGCCGCCCTGAGTGCCTTCCTGGTCTACGGCGCCGGGCTCGGCATCGCCGGTTCCGCGTGGGGAACCGTGATCGCGCAGTTCGGCATGGCCGCCGTCTACCTCGTCGTGGTCGTACGGGGCGCGCGCCGGCACGGTGCCTCCCTCCGGCCGGACGCCGCCGGGATCCGCGCCTGCGCACAGGCCGGGGCGCCTCTGCTGGTCCGCACGCTGTCGCTGCGCGCCATCCTGATGATCGCCACCGCCGTCGCGGCCCGGCTCGGCGACGCCGACGTAGCCGCCCACCAGGTGGTCCTGGCCCTCTGGTCGCTACTCGCGTTCGCCCTCGACGCCATTGCCATCGCGGGGCAGGCCATCATCGGCCGCTATCTGGGCGCGGACGACATCGAGGAGGCGAAGGCGGCCTGCCGCCGCATGGTGCAGTGGGGAGTGGCCACGGGCGTCGTGCTGGGGCTGCTGCTCGTGCTCGCCCGGCCGCTGATCCTGCCGCTGTTCACCGGCGACGAGGCGGTGCAGCGGCTGCTGCTGCCCGCCCTCCTGGTCGTCGCGGTCACCCAGCCGGTGGCCGGGGTGGTCTTCGTCCTGGACGGCGTGCTGATGGGCGCGGGCGACGGTCCGTACCTGGCCTGGGCGATGCTCGTGACGCTCGCCGTCTTCGCCCCGGCGGCGCTCGCCGTGCCCGCCCTTGGCGGCGGCCTCACCGCGCTGTGGTGGATGATGGGCCTGATGATGGCGGTCCGGCTGCTCACCCTCGCCCTCCGGACCCGTTCCGGGCGCTGGATGGTCACCGGCGCCGTACGAGCGTGAGGCGAGCCTGAGCTGAACGGGGCCTGGGTGCGTGAGCCGGGCCCCCGCTTGAGCCGACGCCCCGGCCGGTCCGCCCGCGCCCCGCGAGCATGACGAAGGGCCGCACCCCCGTACGGGGGTGCGGCCCTCGCCACATGCTCTGCCGAGCGCCGGAACCTACGCGCTGACGACCTCGACGCCCACCTGGGCGGCGACCTCGGGGTGCAGACGCACGGACACCTGGTGCGCGCCCAGGGTCTTGATCGGCGCACCGAGCTCGATGCGACGCTTGTCCACGTCCGGACCGCCGGCCTGCTTGATCGCCGTAGCGACATCGGCCGGGGTGACGGAGCCGAAGAGGCGGCCTGCTTCACCCGAACGGGTGGACAGCCGGACCTTCACGGCCTCGAGCTGGGCCTTGACGTCATTGGCCTGCTCGATCGTGGCGATCTCCCGGATCTTGCGACCGCGGCGGATCTGCTCGACGTCCTTCTCGCCACCCTTGGTCCAGCGGATCGCGAGACCGCGCGGGACCAGGTAGTTACGGGCGTAGCCGTCCTTGACATCGACGACTTCGCCCGCGGCGCCGAGGCCGGAGACCTCGTGAGTGAGGATGATCTTCATGATTCGGTCACCTCCCCTTATCGCGCGGACGAGGTGTAGGGCAGCAGCGCCATCTCACGGCTGTTCTTCACGGCCGTGGCGACATCGCGCTGGTGCTGAGTGCAGTTACCGGTGACGCGGCGGGCACGGATCTTGCCGCGGTCGGAAATGAACTTCCGCAGCATGTTCGTGTCCTTGTAGTCCACGTATACGGTCTTGTCCTTGCAGAACGCGCAAACCTTCTTCTTAGGCTTGCGCGGAGGCGGCTTCGCCATTGTCTCTCTCCAGTGTGATCAATAAGTGTGCCGGTCGCCCTGACCGGGCCGCGTACGGCCTAGAAGGGCGGCTCGTCCGAGTAGCCGCCGGCGTTGCCGGAACCGCTGCCCCAGCCACCGCCACCCTGCTGCCCGCCACCCTGCTGTCCGCCGCCGGCCGGCGCGCCGGTCGCCCAGGGGTCGTCGGCGGGAGCCCCGCCGCCGCCCTGCTGGC
>DOWQ01000358.1 GCA_003519485.1 Streptomyces sp.
AGGTGCGGTTCGGTCCTCGCCTCGGTCTCCACCGCTCCACCCCAGCACGAACGCGCCGGACGCCCGGTCCGGCGCGCCGTGCGACGGCGGGCGGACCTGGGCGCGCCGCTCCCGGACCGGGCTGCCGCTCCCGGCCGGGGCTCGAGCGGCTGTCAGGCAGCGGCTGTCAGGCGGCGGCGGCCGGTATGGTGCCGAGGCGTCCGGCCTTGAAGTCGTCGAACGCCTGGGCGAGTTCGGCGTGGGTGCTCATCACGAACGGGCCGTACTGCATCATCGGCTCCCGGAGCGGCAGTCCGCCCAGCAGCACCACCTCGAGATTCGGGCTCCGCGACTCCTGCGTCTCGTCCGCGCGGACGGTCAGCGAGTCGCCGCGGCCGAAGACCACGGTCCGGCCCAATCCGAACGGGCGGCCCTCCGCGCCCGCCGAGCCGCGGCCCGCGAGCCCGTACGCGAGGGCGTTGAAGTCCGCGCGCCAGGGCAGCGTCAGCTCGGCACCCGGGCTGACGGTGGCGTGGATCATCGTGATCGGGGTGCGGGTGGAGCCCGGCCCGGCGTGGCCGCCGACCTCGCCGGCGATCACCCGTATCAGCGCGCCGCCGTCCGCCGAGGCGAGCAGCTTGATGTTGCCGCCGCCGATGTCCTGGTAGGCGGGCGCGGTCATCTTGTCCGCGCGCGGCAGGTTCACCCACAGCTGGAGGCCGTGGAAGAGGCCGCCGCTCGCCACCAGCGCCTCCGGCGGCGTCTCGATGTGCAGCAGACCGCTGCCGGCGGTCATCCACTGAGTGTCGCCGTCGGAGATGGTTCCGCCGCCGCCGTGCGAATCCTGGTGGATGAAGGAGCCGTCCATGATGTACGTCACGGTCTCGAAGCCCCGGTGCGGGTGCCAGGGAGTGCCCTTCGGCTCCCCCGCCGCGTACTCCACCTCACCCATCTGGTCCATCATGATGAACGGGTCGAGGTTCTTGTAGTCGATGCCGGCGAAGGCCCGGCGGACGGGGAAGCCCTCCCCCTCCAGGGCGCTCGGCGCGGTCGTGACCTGCATCGCACGGCGCGGCCCGGCGCCCTCGGCGGCGGACTGCGCGGCGACGCGCGGCAGGGTCAACGGGTTCTCGGCGGTCACAGCAGGCATGGCGGTCTCCTCGCACTCAGCGATCAATTTAGTTGAAACCTAAACATCCACGCAAGGCCCCGCCATTCCCGAAGAGGCGCCCCGGTCCACCGGGGCGCCTCTCGGGTCTGCGAACGGGTACCGCTAGCCGTACATCCGGCGCATGGCGAAATCGACCATCTGGTCGACGGCCTTGGCGTCGAACACCATCCGGTGCTCACCCTCCATGTCGAGCACGAAGCCGTACCCGGTGGGGAGCAGGTCGAGCATCTCGGCGCCGGTGATCACGAAGTACTTGGACTCCTTGCCGGCGTACCCGCGCAGCTCCTTGAGCGAGGTGAACATCGGGATCACGGGCTGCTGGGTGTTGTGCAGCGCCAGGAAGCCGGGGCCCTCGCCGCGCGGGCAGTAGACCTTGGAGGTCGAGAAGATCTGCTGGAAGTCCTCCGCCGACATCGACCCGGTGGTGAAGGCGCGCACCGCGTCGGCCAGCGAGGGCGGGGACGGCTCGGGATAGAGGGGCTGCGCGCCGTAGCCGCCGTGCCCCTGCTGTTGCGGGGGCGGCGGGGCCGCGTACTGCTGCCCTGCGCCCGGATTCTGGTCGTAGCCGTACATGCAGCAAAGGGTAACGAGTCACAGTTCCGGGGCGAGGGGTTGCTTCTTATTACTGGCGGGTAGCATCATAGCCATTACCGATTGGTACGTATTAGAGGTTTGCCGCCTCCCCGAGCTACGGAGCCGACGCACATGGGCCACTACAAGTCGAATCTCCGCGACATCGAGTTCAACCTCTTCGAGGTGCTCGGGCGCGACAAGCTGTACGGCACCGGCCCGTTCGCGGAGATGGACGTCGAGACAGCCAAGAGCGTGCTGTCCGAGATCGCCCGCCTCGCCGAGAACGAGCTGGCCGACTCCTACGCGGACGCCGACCGCAACCCGCCGGTCTTCGACCCGGAGACCAACACCGCTCCGGTCCCGGAGACCTTCAAGAAGAGCTACCAGGCCTTCATGGACGCCGACTGGTGGCGCCTCGGCATCCCCGAGGAGCTGGGCGGCACCACCACCCCGCGCTCGCTGCTCTGGGGCTTCGCCGAGACCATCCTGGGCTCGAACCCGGCCGTCTGGATGTACGCCTCCGGCCCGGCCTTCGCCGGGGTCCTCTACGAGGAGGGAACCGAGGAGCAGCGGCAGATCGCGAAGATCGCGGTCGAGAAGCAGTGGGGCTCCACCATGGTGCTCACCGAGCCGGACGCCGGCTCGGACGTCGGCGCCGGCCGCACCAAGGCCGTCCCGCAGGACGACGGCACGTGGCACATCGAGGGCGTGAAGCGCTTCATCACCTCGGGTGAGCACGACATGTCCGAGAACATCATCCACTACGTGCTCGCCCGCCCCGAGGGCCACGGCCCGGGCACCAAGGGCCTCTCCCTCTTCGTCGTGCCGAAGTACGACTTCGACTGGGAGACCGGCGAGCTGGGCGAGCGCAACGGCGTCTACGCCACCAACGTCGAGCACAAGATGGGCCTCAAGGCCTCCAACACCTGCGAGATGACCTTCGGCGACCAGCACCCGGCCAAGGGCTGGCTGCTGGGCGAGAAGCACGACGGCATCCGCCAGATGTTCAAGATCATCGAGTTCGCCCGGATGATGGTCGGCACGAAGGCGATCGCCGCCCTCTCCACCGGCTACCTCAACGCGCTGGAGTACGCCAAGGAGCGCGTGCAGGGCCCGGACCTGGCCGCCTTCACGGACAAGGCCGCCCCGCGCGTCACCATCACGCACCACCCGGACGTCCGCCGCTCGCTGATGACGCAGAAGGCGTACACCGAGGGCATGCGCTCCCTCGTCCTGTACACCGCCTCGGTCCAGGACGAGATCCTGGTCAAGGAGGCCGCGGGCGAGGACGCCTCCGCGATCCACCGCCTCAACGACCTGCTGCTGCCGATCGTGAAGGGCTACGGCTCGGAGAAGTCGTACGAGCAGCTGGCGCAGTCGCTGCAGACCTTCGGCGGCTCCGGGTACCTCCAGGAGTACCCGATCGAGCAGTACATCCGGGACGCCAAGATCGACACCCTCTACGAGGGCACCACCGCCATCCAGGGCCAGGACTTCTTCTTCCGGAAGATCGTCCGGGACCAGGGCCAGGCGCTGACCGCCCTCTCCGAGGAGATCAAGAAGTTCCTGGGCGACGCGGAGGGCGGCGAGGAGCTGGCCGCCGCCCGCGCCGAGCTGTCCAGCGCCGCCGTGGACCTGGAGGCGATCGTCGGCACGATGCTGACGGACCTCGCCGCCACCGAGCAGGACGTGAAGTCGATCTACAAGGTCGGCCTCAACACCACCCGGCTGCTGATGGCCTCGGGCGATGTCGTCATCGGCTACCTGCTGCTCAAGGGCGCCGCGGTCGCCGCCGGCAAGATCGCCTCGGCGTCGGCCAAGGACAAGCCCTTCTACGAGGGCAAGGTCGCCGCCGCGAAGTTCTTCGCGCACAACGTCCTGCCGGGCGTCTCCGTGCAGCGCGGGCTCGCGGAGAAGATCGACAACTCCCTGATGGAGCTGGACGAGGCGGCCTTCTGAGCCGCCCCTGGCGCGCTCCGGCCCGCCCGGAACGCGCCTGCCGCGCCCCGGCGCGGCCCCGTACCGAACCCCCCGACCGGCGCCCGGTCGGGGGGTTCGTCATGCCCGGCGGGGACACCCGCCGCGGGCGCACGGCAGGGGACACGGCGGGAACACCGGCAGGGGCATCCGCGGGGCGCCGGCTGTTCGCATCGCGGACGGTCCCGCTGACGCATACCTGTTGTATCTATGATGCGCGCATGGCTTCCGTCGCAGCAGTCCCAGCCAAGCAGCCACCCGCCGCCGAGCGGGTCTACACCCACGTCAAGCAGGCGGTCCTCGACCGCAGTTACGAGGGTGGCACGCTGCTCACCGAGGGCGACCTCGCCGACGCCGTCGGCGTGTCCCGGACCCCCGTCCGGGAGGCCCTGCTGCGCCTGGAGGCCGAGGGGCTGCTCAAGCTCTACCCCAAGAAGGGCGCCCTCGTCCTGGCCGTCTCCGTGCAGGAGGTACGGGACGTCGTCGAGACGCGGCTGCTCGTCGAGGAGTACGCGGCCCGCCAGGCCGTACCCGCGAGTCCCGCGCTGGTGGAGCGGCTGGAGGAGCTGCTGGACGAGCAGCGGCGGCACGCCGCCGCGGGCGACCTGCCGGCCTTCTCCGTCAGCGACCGCTGCTTCCACGCCGAGATCGTGCGCAACGCCGACAACCGGATCCTGGCCCGGCTCTACGACCAGCTGCGCGACCGCCAGCTGCGGATGGGCGTCGCAGTGATGAACTCCCACCCCGACCGCATCGCCAAGAACATCGCCGAGCACGCCGCGATCCTCCAGGCACTGCGGGACGGCGACGCCGACGCCGCGGCCGGGGTCGTCCACCGGCACATCAGCCGGGTCCGCGAGCTGGTCCGGGGGGACGTGCTGTGAAGGGGGTCCAGTTGCCCGGCGACCCGCCGGGAGGCCGCCGCGCGGCCGCCGTCTGGGGCATCGGCGTCCTCGTCTACTTCGTCGCCATCACCTACCGCACCAGCCTCGGGGTGGCCGGCCTCGACGCCGCCGACCGCTTCGACATCAACGCCTCCGCGCTGTCGACCTTCTCCATCCTCCAGCTGCTCGTCTACGCGGGCATGCAGATACCCGTCGGCCTGATGGTCGACCGGCTCGGCACCAAGCGGGTGCTGGCCCTGGGCGTCGTGCTGTTCACCACCGGACAGCTCGGCTTCGCCCTCTCCGAGTCGTACGGCATGGCGCTCGCCTCCCGCGCGCTGCTCGGCTGCGGTGACGCCATGGCCTTCATCAGCGTGCTGCGGCTCGGCTCCCGCTGGTTCCCCGCCCGCCGGGGGCCGCTCATCGCGCAGGTCGCGGCGCTGATCGGGGTGGCCGGCAACCTGGTGTCCACGATCGTGCTCGCCCGGCTGCTCAACTCCCTCGGCTGGACCGCGACCTTCGCGGGCAGCGCGCTCGGCGGAGTCGTCGTGCTCGTCCTGCTGCTGCTGTTCCTCAAGGACCACCCGGAGGGCTTCGCGCCGGCACCGGACCGACCGCGCGCCGGCGGCTCCCGGCCCGGGCTCGGCCGGCAGATCGGTGACGCCTGGCGCGAGCCCGGCACCCGGCTCGGCATGTGGGTGCACTTCACCACCCAGTTCCCCGGCATGATCTTCCTGCTGCTCTGGGGGATGCCGTTCCTGATCGAGGCCCAGGGGATGTCCCCGGCCGGCGCCGGCGAGCTGCTGACCCTGGTGGTGCTCTCGAACATGGCGATCGGCCTGGTCTACGGACAGGTCATCGCGCGGCACCACCGGGCCCGTACGCCGCTGGCCCTCGGCACCGTCACCGCGACCGCGCTCGCCTGGGGCAGCGTGCTGGCCTGGCCGGGCGGTACCGCGCCGATGTGGCTGCTCGTCACACTCTGCCTGGTGCTGGGGACCTGCGGCCCCGCATCCATGATCGGCTTCGACTTCGCCCGGCCGGCCAACCCGCCGGAGCGGCTCGGCACCGCCTCCGGCATCGTCAACATCGGTGGCTTCACCGCCTCGATGGTGACCCTGTTCGCCATCGGCGTCCTGCTGGACGCCACCGGCGGCAACTACAGCATCGCCTTCGCCTCCGTCTTCGCCCTCCAGGCGCTGGGCGTGACGCAGATCCTGCGCCTGCTGGGCCGCACCACCCGGCTCGAACAGGAGCGGGTGGTGGCCGGCCGCGTCGAGGCGGTACGCATGCCGGCCACCGGGTCCGCCGCTGCTAAGGGGTGAGCGAGAACTCGCGCAGGATCGCTTGCGCGAGGCCGTCGTCACCGTCCGTCTTCACCCGGTGCGCCACCGCGTCCGCCTTCACCCGGCCGCAGGCGAGCATCGCGTACGTCTCCCAGTCCAGCGTCAGCGTCACCGCCGGGCCGAGTGACGGGCTGCCGCTGACCGAGCCCTTGCCGTCCGCGTCCACCCGGACGGTGCGCATGAACTCGACCGGCCCGTGCACGTCGAAGACGACCGCGGAGTTGCGCGGCGCGGCGGCCTTCTTGGCGACGACCATCGGCAGCCCCTCCAGCAGCACGTCGCGCGTGACCTGCGCGGCGGGCGAGTCGAGGTTGCCCGGCTGCTTCAGCGCCCGCCGCAGATCCTGCTCGTGCACCCAGACGTCGAACGCGCGCATCCGCAGCGCCTGTTCGAGCGTCGACTGCGCCCCGCCGACCGGGCCGCGGATCATCACCTCGGGCCGCCGCGACTCGTTCCGCAGCTGCCGCGAACGGCGAATGATCATGTACTCCAGTTCGGATGTCATCTCCGGCGCCGTGTGACAGCGGCGGACGTCGACCTGGACCTCCATGTAGCGGGTGATCTCGTTCGTCACATGGTAGAGATCTCGCGGGAGCGTGTGGATGGGGCGCGGGTCGCCCAGCATCTCGCACTCGATCCCGATGACGTGCGAGACGACGTCCCGTACCGACCAGCCCGGGCAGGCGGTGGCACGGTTCCACTCACCCTCGACGAGCGGTGTCACCAGCTCGGATATCGCCTCTATGGAGTGAGTCCAGGCGTCTATGTAGGTCTGCAGGTTCGGGTGGACGGTCACGTGACCCCTCGGGCGGTTCGTACGCGGGCTGGGTGCTTGAGCCACCGGCTCACGCAGTTAAGTTACGCTGCGCACGGGCACCCCGGCAGTGCTTTCGTGTGACGATCGTAGGCCCGTACGGACGGGCCGAAGGCCCCAGAGTGGTGGTACCGTGCGCGCCTCGATGATCCAGATCGACGTCAACCCCTACGAATCGGTCGAAACTCGCCGCGAACGAGTGGCAGGTCTCGTACGGGAACAGGCGGGCGCGGACCTCGTCGTCCTCCCCGAGCTGTGGCCGGTCGGGGCCTTCGCCTACGAGCTGTTCGAGGAATACGCCGAGGCCGTCGACGGCCCCACGATGACCGCCATGGCCGCGGCTGCCGCTGCCGCGTCCGTCTGGCTGCACGCCGGCTCGATCGTCGAACGCGGCGCGGACGGCACCCTCTACAACACCTCCGTCGTGCTCGGCCCGGACGGCGTCCGCCGGAGCGTGTACCGCAAGATCCACCGCTTCGGCTTCGACAAGGGCGAGGCGGCCATGATGGGCGCCGGCGACGCGATCGCCACCGTCGCCCTGCCGACCGCCACGGCCGGCCTGGCCACCTGTTACGACCTGCGCTTCCCCGAGCTGTTCCGGCAGCTGACGGACGCGGGCTCCGAGCTGCTGATCGTCCCCGCCGGCTGGCCCGCCCGCCGCCGCGAGCACTGGACCCTGCTGAGCCGCGCCCGCGCGGTCGAGAACCAGGCGTACGTACTCGCCTGCTGCTCCGCCGGCACCCACGCCGGGGTCGAGCAGGCCGGCCACAGCCAGATCGTCGACCCGTGGGGCGAGGTCCTGGCCGAGGCGGGCGAGGGCGAGGAGGTCCTCACCGCCGAGCTGGACCCGGCGCGGGTCGCCCAGGTGCGCGCGGCCTTCCCGGTGCTCCGCGACCGCGTGCTGGGGCTCGCCGACCCGCGGAGTGCGTGAAGGGGTCAGCGGGCACCTGTGCCGGGCCGGGCGTCGTCCACTCCGGCAGCCGCTGCTCCGTGGGCCCGGCCCCGTACGCCGCCTGCTCCAGAGAAGAGCGAATGCGGCCTGGACCAGTGGCCGGCACCGGCACACCACCCTCACCATGCTCGTCCACTTCCTGGCCATCACCGTCACCCGCGAACGGCAAAAGGGGGAATCGTCCCCGACACACCCAGTTCGTGAACCTCACCCCGACCCAGACCGCCGTCCACTGGCAACCACCCACCCGCGCCCTANNATTGGCCGAGATGGCGCCGCCGACACCAGGCCCCGGCCCACCGATGTCACTACACGCAGTCCGGTCGCCCCTTCGCGGAACAGGCCGGGCGAACCCGTCCCGCACCTGGCACCACCCCGCTACAATCTCCACGCTCAAGCCGATGACCAGGACGTACACCGAAGTCCGACTGGAGTATTAGAGCGGCACGCTGCCGTCGTGGACATGTCCGTGTGGCACGAGGGGTCACCGGTCCTTGGCCAGGGCGACGAGTTCGGCGAACAAGCCACCGCCACTGACGAGGTCGTCGTACGCCCCATGCTCGATGACGCGGTCCTTGTCCATGACGAGCACCCGGTCGGCAAGGCGAGTGTTCTCAAGTTGATGGGTGACGACGATCGTCATGCGGCCGGCAGCGATCCTCTTGATCTCCAGGAAGAGGGCGTGCTCCCCGCGCGCATCCATCTGAGACGTCGGCTCGTCCAAAATCAGAAGGGGAGTCCGGCGGTACAGGGCTCGCCCGCACACCAGGCGCTGCCACTGGCCGCCGGACAGTTCGGCCCCTCCGAACATCTCCCTGGTGAGGAGCGTGTCCAGCTGCTGGGGCAACTTCTCCACCGTGTCGCGCATTCCGACGGCGTCGACGACGTCCCACACTGTGTCGTCGTCGTAGGTGCGGGGTTGGCCGAGGGTGATGTTCTCGCGGACGCGCAGTGGCCAGCAGGCAAAGTTTTGCGGGACGAGCGCGGTCCGGTTCCACACGGCGTCGGGGTCGGCTTGGGCCAGGTCGACGTCGTCCCAGAGGACGCGGCCCTTGTCAGGGAGGAGGATGCCGGTGATCAGCTTGGTCAGCGTCGACTTGCCGGAGCCGTTCTCGCCGACGATGGCCAGGATCTCTCCACGGCGCAGGGAGAGCGAGACCCCTGCGACGGCGGGTTCGTCCTTCCCGGGGTACTGATACACGGCTTCGTCGATCCTGATCTCCTCGACGACTTCTGGGATCGTCAGTCCGCCGCGCTTGGGTGCCAGCTCTTCGGCCATGTCGAGGAACGCGCGCATGTCAGCCAGGTAGAGCGAGGTGTGGAACAGCGCTGCCCCGTAGATCACGAAGTTGCTGAGGGCGGCGAGCGTGGTCTGCACGGCGACGACGGCGGTAGCGGCGATGGGCAGTCCCACGCGGCCAGTGGCGGCAAGCCAGGCGAGCGTGGCCCAGGTGCCGCACAGGAAGACTCCACCGAGGGCGCTGGTGGCGAGAGTGATGCGCAGCAGACGGGGGGCTGCGGTAAGGGTGCGCTGGTCGATCCGGTCGGAGAGGGCTCGGTACCAGTAAATGAGGTAGCCGGTCATGCCGTTGGCCCTGACTTCGTCCCCGTGGCGGGAGAAGGTGGCCCACGACCGCATGAGAGCGCGGACGTTACGGTCGCCGACGTTGAGGTAGTGGGTCTCGTAGTCGACGCGCGCGGACAGGACCGCCCCGGCGCCGGCCGGAATGACGGCCAGGAGCAGCAGCGGCAGCATCAGGGGGTGGAGAGCTGTGATGACGGAACTGGCAGCGATCATGCGAATCAAGGCGGACATGAATCGCTGGGCGTCCTGGACCATCATCGAGGTGCGCGTCACACCGACCTGTGCGGCCTCCTGCCGGTCCTTGAAGCCGTCTTGGCCGTAGGCCGAGGATTCGACCCGGCACACGGCGGCCACCAAGGCGACGTCCGCCTCGGTCATCAGCCGCGGAGTGATCCGGCCGTTGGCGTATGAGGACAGGGCGCCGCTGATACGGCCGACGCCGGCAGCGGCCGTGACGACGATCAGGGCGGGCAAAGCGTCGTGCAGGCGTTCGGATACCTCGTCGTTGCCGAGGATGTGGGTCATGGCCTGTGCGGTGAATGCGAGGACGACGCCGGCTGCGATGCCGGTGAGGAGTTGGCAGGCGAGGAGTAGCAGAGCGGCTGCTCTGTCGACGGCCCACGCCATTCGCGCGGTGCGCCCCAGGACCGAGGGGAGGCGGCGGCACATAGCGCTGAAGCTGGCGTCTGCCAGCGGGTTCTTGCCGTGCTTGCCGTTGAAGGTGATGGTGGCCGGGGGTGGAGGGGGAGGTGTCTCGGGGGATTCGGTCGAGGTGGCAGTCACAGTCACCTGTTCCCTCCTGTGGGGATTGATGCCGCGCCTGGATGGTCCGGCAGTGCACGGCATAACGACGCTGACGAGGAATCGAACGTGCTCGATTTCGGACGCGTAGGCGCCCTTACGCGGCAACGGAGTGGGCGTGTGCGCACCGCAACGGAGCCGTACTCAGGACGCGCGAGTTGGCCGAATCGCCGACGCTCGAAATTCCTGGGGCGGATGAGGTTTCGAGGGCCGTCAGGCGAGAGGGGCGGGGCATGACGTACGGCAGATGAGAGAGCGGATGATGCACCCGGTCATGGCGATCGCGGTAGTCTCCGGCCCCCCGGCAGTCAGGGCACCGACCGGGTGCGTGCTCGGTCATCAGAGGGTTTCCGATGCCGTCGCCTGCCTGAGCCGCGCGTGGATGGTTCGATCGCCTTGGTGCAGCGCTTCGGTGAGCTGGGCTCTTTCCTGGGTGGGTAGCTTTCCGGTTCGGAGCGCGCAGGAGCTGAGGAGCCGAAGGCACCCCTTCACCTCGCCGTCCGTGGCCAGCTCGCGGGTCAACGGGTGTGAGAGCGCATCGCGTGCGGCGTAGCCGTCCTCGGTCCTCGCGGCGCGGCGGCAGAGATCGGTCACGACCTGCCTGGCAGCGGAGTCCTCTGGTGAGCTCACCAGATCCAGCACTACCAGCCCAAGCCGAGATCGGAAGGCTGTCAGCCCCTCGCGGTCAGGCAGTGCGAGGTAGGTGTCGACGAGATCGTGCAGGGGGCGCCGCCATTCCAGGTCACTGCTGCGGAGGCAGAGGACCGTCAGGCAGTCCGTGACAGTGGCTTCCCTGACGTCGCCCGGTTCCGTGTGGGTCAGCAGGTGGTTGGCGTGTGCTGTGTCCGCGTTAAACAGTGCTGCGAGCACCGCTACTTGACGCCCGTCGAGCATTCGGCGACCGAGACCGCGATGGCGTTGCATGTGCGACAGCGCTTCGCTCCAGCGGCCGGCGGTGGTCAGGGCGCGGGTCCCGTCGGCCAGTAGGACGGCCCACAGCCAGGTGGTGACTTCGCGGCGGTCCTGTGCCGTGGACACGAGGCTTGCGGGAACGGTCACTCCGTCGATGTGCGCGGACTGGTCAGCAGCGACGGCGTTGAAGAGGGATTCGAGCTGTTGGTGCCCCGCGTCTGCGTTACCAATCCGGAGTTGAAGTCGGGCGAGGTTGACGACGGGCTCCAGGGCTCGGATCGCGTCTGCGGCTTCGAGAGGGGCGGCGTTCAGATAGACGGCGGCGTGCTGTCGGCACCAGGTGCGGGCCGCGTCCGTGTCGCCGATGTCGGAGGCGATCAAGGCGGCTTGGTTGTAGACGGTGGACGCCTTGCTGAGGTCGCCGTGAGCTGTCGCGGAGTCGGCGAGAAGGGAAAGGGCCTGGATGCGCCGGGGCAGTGGAAGACACGAAGGACGTGGGCGGGCGACGAGCGGGAAGCGCCTTGCGAGGGTGTCAGGAGGTTTCCACATGGTCTGCGGCGCTCCTCTCGGCGGCTGGGTCCGGTCCGAAGATCACGGTTTTCGCGGCGGCCGTGAGGTTTGCCTGCGTGGTGTAGGGCAGGCCGAGCCGGTTCCAGGCGAAGAACACGTGATGAGCCAGCACATCTCGTAGTCCCCGGTGGAGGCGTCCGGACTCGTTGAGGACGGCCAGGTCGCTGCCGGCCTCGATGTAGGCACGGGCCCACTCAGCTGCATGGGCCAGCGGCCCGCCCGGCTGCATCGCGTACTGCGGGTCGACACGCAGCAGCCGGTGTACGGCGTCGTGGAGCTGTTCACCGTGGGGCGAGGCGGCCTGGGGAGATTCCGGGCGGTGTGCGGCGACGCGGGCCCAGACGTCGCCTTGCTCGTACCAGTCCAGTTGGGCGGAGCGCATCATGAGCCCGCACAACATGAGGGAGGTCTCTCGGCGATATCGGGCGGCGTCGCTTCCGAGGAACCCGAGGAGGCCGAGGGTGTCGCGGTGAAAGAAGCGGTGGGCGGAGGCCATGGCGTCATCGCCGCCGAAGGCGTGGCGCTCCGGCTCGTAGATGATCTCTGTCCAGATGTTTATGTGCCCGTCAGCAGTCAGGCCGTCGAGAATGTTGCCGATGCGGCCCTGCCCGGCGGCGCTGCTCTGATAGCGGATGCGCCAGCAGGGGTGCTTGCGGATGATGAACCACGCGCTGAGTGCGCCATCACTCTCCGCCGCACGAAGGAGCGGGGCGATGCGGGATATGGCCGTGGTCTCGGCTCGTTCCCAGTTCGGGAAGGCGACGTTGGCCTGGCACCAGTGAAGTGTGCTCATGAAGGTTCCTCCGGGGTGATCACGCCAGGGCGAGGCAGGTGTCCCAGTACGGGGCCGGAGCATGGCCCGTGCCGAGGGTGTGCAGAGCCAGCGCTGCGCCGGCAGTTCCGTCGAGGAGTTCCGGATCGTGCGGCTCGCCGTCGAGTGTGCGGATCAACCGGTCGGCCAGGCGGGGCAGCTCGGCGGTGATCTCGGGATTGCCCGTGTTGGCCCCCACCCGCCACGCGGCGTGAAGGAGTCCGGCCATCCCGTGGCACAGCCCGATCTCGGGCAGTTGACCCTGTTGTACGGGGTCGCGCAGCGCGGCGAGGATCGCGCGCTCGGCGGCCTGCACCCGGGCCGTGTCTCCCAGGGCGAGTCCGGCCAGTTGTTGGGCGCGGGCGGTGCCGCTGACGCCGTAGCACCAGGAGGGCCGCGGGCGAAGATCGGAGTGGACGCGGCGGTCGGCTGCTTGCTGCTCGGTGATCTGGCCGGGCCACCAGGGTTGGGCGTCGTCGCCTTGTCGCCAGCGGTCGGTCCAGGCGCAGATCCGCTCGACAGCGTCGGTCACGCCAGGCACGGCCACCCCGTAGAGCAGAGCCTGCGAGAGCACGGCCAAGGTGGCGCCGATGCCGTGGGCGAGCCCGAAGTTGCCGTGGCCGCCGGGATAGTCGGGATGGGGTGCGCCGGTGGGGGCGACGTTCATCCACCAGGGCGGCAGCCCGGCCGGTTCGGGCAGGGGCTCGGTGAGCCGCACCAGGTAGGTGAGGGTGTCGCGGGTGATTTCGTGGTGAGGGTGGCGGCTGAGGTGGTAAGCGCCGAGCCCGGAGAGCCCCTGGATCAGGTCGAACTCTTCCATTGGGGGGCGTTCACCATGGTCGATGCGCTGGTGGGCGGCGGCGAGACGGGTGTGGGTGACGGCGAGGGTGGCTGTGTCCAGGCGCTCCAGGAGCCCCAGGTAGCGGCTTGACGCGCTCGCCGCGCGGTGCGTGATGAACGCCAGGGCGGGGGCACCGAAGTACAGGTTCGCGTTGGCTGCTGCACTGATCGCTCCATCCACGGCCGCGGCCAGCCAGGTGTGCGCGGTGTACCAGTCGCCGTGTCCGGTTCGGGCCCGCTCGATGTGCAGCAGGGCGATGCCCGAAGCGCCTCCGGCGAGCGACTGGGGCCAGGCCCGGCCGCCGCTGGGGCGACCGCCCGGCCACACGGTGGTCGGGTCGGCCAACGCGTCGGCCAGTTTGTCGGTGGTCGACAGCGCGGCGCGGGCGTGGGCTGCCGTGGTCACGGTGTTCTCCTTGCTCGTGCCGTCCAGCTCAGGGCGGCGGCCCTGGCGAGGTGCAGGTGCGTGATCTCTTCCGGCAGGCCGGGCCCGCACATGCGTACGTGGTGCAGGTGCAGCAGGTCAGGAAGTAGATCGCCGGGATCTTCGTTCGCCTCCGTGAGTACGTGGGCGTAGTCGGCCAGTGCTGTCCGCCGCGCGGACCAGGTCGCGGTGGTCTGCTCGTCCAAGCCGGCGGGGTGCGTGTGCACAAGGTCGACGGCTTGGCGGTAGACGGCGCGGGGCGGCGGGGCCGGCGGGGTGCGGGTGTGCTCGATGAGCCAGTGCATCGCCGTGGCCTGGTCGCCGAGCAGGCCGGTGGCGATGTCCACCATGCTCGCGGCGGTCATCGCGCGGGCGTCCGGTGCCTTCTTCGTTCCTGCGGCCGTGAGCTGGGCGAGCGCGGCGGCGGAATCGGCGGCGAAGTACGCCTCGGCCGTATCGAGGGCCGCGGGACCGCCGAACCGCACGGTCTCCGGGCGGTACGTCTCCACGCTGGTGTGGGTGATCAGATCGCGGCGGCGAAGCTGTTCGGTCCATGCGCCGATGTACTCGAAGGCCGTGCCAAGGGTGCCGGGTGCGCAAGTCAAGCGAAGGCGGAGATGGTCGTCGGGGTCGGGGTAGCGGATGAACCAGCAGCGTGGGTCGCCCAAGTCGCTGAGCAGCGTCGGCAGGTGCCGGGTCAGGATGGGATCTTGCCGTTCGCGGCGTCCGTAAAGCTGAAGGTAGAGGCGGTTCCCGCTGCCGGGGAGGTGTCCGTGCTCGCGGGTGACGACGTGGGGCGTCGTTCGCACAGGGGCCCGGTTCTGGTCTGCGGCCAAGGGGATCACAGCTTCGTGGGCACGGCCCCCTGTCCAGCCCAGGTCTTCGGGGCGGGGGGCGGGGTGCAAAGTCGCCGTGCCGTCGCGGTCGAAGTGAGCGCGCAACAGGGCCCGATGGGAGTTCTCCGTAAGGTCCAGGGCGAGACTCTGGTCTGCTTCGCTCAGGTACACCCGCTCGGGAAGGCGGACGTCGCGGCACCACCGGGTCAGGGCCTCATCCCACTGCGGCCACGGCGCCGACCCGGCGGGCAGGTCGTCGAGGGTGAGGCGCCAGCGGGCAGGGGAAAGAATCGTACGGCCGTATCGCAACGCGGGCAGAAACGGCAGGTTCGAGGCGGCGGTGCCCCACAGGAAACCGGTGCAGGGGACTGCCAGCGCCACGGGCACCTCGGCCAGGAACCGGGTGAGCGGATGAGAGTGCAGGCCCAGGTCCACGGCGTTGAGCAGCAGGGTGTGCACCGGACGGCGTCGGGACAGTGAGACGAGATGGAGCTGCTTGGTGTCGGCGGTGACGGCCAGGTCCGTGACGGGAATGAGGGGGGTGTCAGGGCTCTGGTACTCGCCCAGCGAGATCACGAAGTCAGTCACCCGTGGTGCTCGCGCGACGTTCTGAGCACGCGCGGACAGCGGAGTGGCGCTGATCTGTGCGACGAGCGCGCCGCGGTGCACTGCGGGAAGCCCGGCGTACACGTCAGACATGCGACGGCGGTCCTCGGAGGGGAGCCGGTTCAGGAAGCGGCCGGTGGTCGCTCCGGCCGACCGTGCCACTCCCATGACGTGCAGGGTGAACTCGCCGCGCTGTAGCGCGGAGACGTCCTCGGCGTCGATGCGTACGGTCAACTCGGTGCTGGGCTGGACGGGACGGCCGGGATCGCTAATGGCCAGGTCCTCCAACGCGGCGTCATCGAGCGCGACCTCGATGCGGCCCTGCGCGGCGGCAGCCTGGGCGAGCTTGATGAGGCGGCCGTCCCGATCGGGCAGCGGCGAGGACGCCGGCCTGATCGTGGCCCCGAGGTAGCCGGGCGGGTATCCGAGGGCGTCGACGGCGTCCAGGACGGGGACGACCGCACGCGGCCCGTACCGGTCGAGGAA
>DOWQ01000032.1:0-7810 GCA_003519485.1 Streptomyces sp.
CTCGCGCCCGGCCGCCGCCCGGCCACCGGGGAGCAGCCGCGCCAGCCAGTGGGGCCGCCCGGCGGCCAGCGGCCCGAGCACGGCCATGATCAGGACGTAGCCCGCGATGAACGGCGAGAGCCGTGCGTCCAGTCCGGCGCTCGCCGCCATGGTGGCGAGGATCAGGGCGAACTCACCGCGTGCCACGAGGGTCGTGGCCACGTTCGCAGCGGGGCGTGCCCCGAAGCCGTAGAGCCGGGCCGCGGTCAGGCCGGAGCCCACATTCGCGACGATGGTCACGAGTACGGCGATGAGCACCGGCCACAGCACCGTCGGCAGGTCCCCGGGGGCGATGGGGAGGCCGAAGGCGAAGAAGAAAATGG
Organism: Streptomyces sp.; assembly: GCA_003519485.1. Classification (GTDB taxonomy): domain Bacteria; phylum Actinomycetota; class Actinomycetes; order Streptomycetales; family Streptomycetaceae; genus Streptomyces. The sequence continues at coordinate 363 of DOWQ01000032.1, forward strand.
CGCCGAAGGCGTCCCGCAGCGGAAGGACCAGCTGCCGGATACGGTCGCCGGACGTGGTGTTGCCCAGCATCAGGCCGACCATGAAGGCGCCGATGGCGTCGACCACACCGAACACCTCGGCGATCCCCGCGACGAGGACGGCCGCACCGATGAAGGAGATGACGAGCAGCTCGTTGTCCTTGGTGTCGATCAGCCGGCCGATGACCGCGAGCCCCCAGCGGGCGGCGACGGCCAGCAGCAGCAGGAATCCGAAGGCCTTCCCCATCTGGACCGCGGCCGCGCCGACGCTGTCCGCGCCGGAGATCACCGGTTGCAGAGCGGCCAGATAGACGGCGAGGAAGATGTCCTCGACGACGGTGATGCCGAGGATCGGCTTGGTCTCGGGATTGGCCATCCGTCCCATGTCGACCAGCACTTTGGTGACGATCGCGGACGAGGAGAAACCCAGTACACCGGCGAGGAGGAGGGCCTCCGAGGTGCCCCAGCCGAGGGCGAAGCCGAAGACGAGACCGGCGCCGAAGTTCAGCGCGACGTACGAGGTCCCCGCGATGGCCATCTTGCGGCCGCCGGTCCTGAGGTCGTCCATGTGGAACTCGAGGCCAAGATAGAACAACAGCATGACGAGCCCGAGCGCGGAGAGCATCTCCAGGTCCCGGGGGTCCTCCAGCAGGACGAAGCCGGGGGTGTTGGGGCCGAGGAGTATCCCGGCCAGGATGAACAGGGGAATGGTCGGCAGGCCGATCCGCCGGCCGAGACGGGCGAAGAAGGTGGCGGCGACGAAGGCCCCGCCCATGGCGAGCAGGGTGTCGGCGTGTCCCACGGTCATCCCCTACCGGGACGCGCGGGAGCGCGGAGCGGACGGTGGCCGGGAGGGGCGTGCGTCAGCGGGCGAATGATCCCTCCTGGGGTGTGCGGGCGGGAAGGCGGTATGTGGTGGTTGCGTAATCGCCTGGTGACGGACGGCGTCCGGGCGGCATCCCGGGGCGGCCAGGTCAAGCGCTTCTCCTCAAAATGCCAAGGAGGTGCCAAGGAGACGTCAATAACGCGTGAATGGTTAGGTTACCAAACGATCCGCGGAGGCGGGTCTGATGAGCCGGGCCGCGTGGGCGGTGGAGCGGTGGAGGTGGCCATGGGGCCGTGGTGCGGCAGCTCCGGGCCGGTGTCGCTTTCGGGTCATGTGGACGGGGGTGGGCGTGTGAGCCCGGTAGCACGGACGTACGGTCGACGGCGGGCGCAGCCGGGGCGACGGCACCGCCGAAACTCCTGCCGACGGCGTGCGGCCGGACCAGGAGGCCGGGATTTCTGTGATTTCACCGGCCGGCCGCACGCGGAGGTGCAGCAGCGGAACGCTCCCTGGCTCGCGGCCGCCCTCCGGGCCCTCGACGCCCTGCTGGGGGTGGCGGCGGTCGCCGGTGAGGCGACTTCGGGCGTGCAGACGGGTACGGCGTCGAGCTGCTGGATGTGCTGGATGGCGTCGGTCCGGATCTCTCGGACAGGCTCTGACGCCTCGGCCGGTCGCGGTACCCGCCCGCGGACCATCCAGATCCCAGCTCCGCAAGGTTTACCGGGGTGTGGGGTGGGGGGAACCGTGGAGTGAAGTTCCACCCTGCACTTGGACAGCGGATGGTTACGCTGCGGGGGTGAGGTCTTGCTGCAGCAAGGCTCGGGTCTCGAGCGGGGTGACGTACCCGTGCTCAGGATGCCGTCGGAGCCGACTGCGGTTGTATTCGACCTCGCTTCCGCGGTCGGTGTGCATGATGCAGCCGGGCTGCAGACCGCCGCGTCCGTGCGCCATCTTCAGTGCATCGGTGACGAGTTCGGCACGGTGGTGACCGGCCATCGCGTACCCGATGACCTCCCGCGTCGCGAGATCGATGACGGTGGCCGGATACCACCAGCCCTGGAGCGTGGGCAGGAACGTGATGTCGCCGACGAGCTTCGTGCCCGGCCTGTTGGCGGTGAAGTCCCGGCCCACCAGGTCCGACGCCGGTGCGGCCCTCTTGTCCGGACGGGTCGGACCACGGCGCTTGCGGCGCGTGGTCCCACGGATACCGGCCTCGGCCATGACCCGCTCGATTCTCTTCCGGTTGACCACCAGGCCCTGCCGGCGAAGAGCGGCGTGGACCCTCGGCACCCCGTAAGCACCGCGGGAATCGGTGTGGACCTGGCGGATCTCTGCGGTCAGCGCGTCCTCCGCGACCTGACGGGCTGCGGCGGCGGGGCGGGCGGCGAGTCAGGCATAGAAGGAGGAGCGGGCCACGCCCAGGACCCGGCACAGGAGCGCGACGCTGTGGGTGGTCTTCTCCGCCTCGATGAACGCGTAGACCACGTTCATCGATCGCTTTCCTTCGCGAAGAAGACCGTCGCTTTTCGCAGCACCTCGATGGTCTGCTGCTGTTCGCGGTTCTGCCGCCGAAGCCGGCGCAGTTCTTCCTTCTCGGCCGAGGTCAACGCGCCGGCCGGGCCTTCGCCCCGGTCGGTGTCATCCTGGCGGACCCAGTTGCGCAGGCCCTCCGGGCTCACGCCGAGTTCCCGGGCCACCGCGGTCACGTTCCGGCCCGAGGAGCGGACCAGCGCGACCGCGTCCCGCTTGAACTCAGCGGAGTACCGCTTACTCATGTTGCTCTTGCTCACTGCCTGGCACTGCCTTCTCCGGGACCATCGGTCCCAATATCAGGCTGTCCAGCTCAGCGGGGGAACTTCATCCCTGCTCTCCCCCGACGGCACGCTCAGGCTTCCCGACGGCACGGTCAATGTCGCCGACAGCGCCCCGGCCGCGCCCCATGGCGCCAACACGCTGCCCGAGGGCTGGACCGTCGACCCGAACACAGCCCCGGCCACGGTCCCCGCGGCTCCCGCCCTGGAACACGCGGGCGCCCCCGACCCGGGCTTCCGCCCGGGCGGAAGCCCGGACGCCGGTCCTGGGTACTCCGGCATCCATACGGATCCGGGTTTGCCGCACACGGGCGGACCGCACTCGGGCGGACCGGCCGGCCCCGTGGCGTCCCACGCCGATCCGGTCGGGCCATCGGCGACCCACACCGACCCGGGCGGGCCCGGCGGAGGGCCCACCGGCCCTGCCGGACCCGGTGCCAACCATCTGGACACCGGCGGCAGCCACTTCGACTCCGGCTCGAACCACGCGGACTCCGGCGCCAACCACGCCGACGCGGGCGCGAACCACACCGACGCCGGTACCCACACCGACACCGGCCCCGCCGGCGGCGCGGTCGACCAGGCTGACACCGGCGCCCACGGCTCCGCCGACCCCGCCAACCCGCCCGGCGACTCCCTCCCCTCGCCCGACAACTGGGACAACCTCACCCCCGACGAGATGCACCGGCTCGCCTCGGACGAGGTCTCGCGGGGCACCGTTCCGTTCGCCAACGACGCGGACGCGGCCCGCTACGGCGCCGCGTACTGGAACGACTACGCGGACAACCTCAGCCCGTCCCAGAAGGAGGCGTTCCTCGACTACACCAAGGAGATGAACCCGGGCGGGGTGACGTACCACGAGATCAACGGCTATCTCCGCGGCAACGACTCCCTGGGATCGCCCGGTGTGCTGCACGACGTCGCCGAGATCGACCGCGCCATGGCGGCACGCCCGATCCCGGAGGACGTCATGGTCGTCCGCGGCACCGGGCTCGGTCATCTCAATCTGTCGTCGCCGCTCGACATGGAGGGCCGCGTCTTCCCCGACGGTGCCTATATGTCGACCTCCCTCGGCGACCAGCCGGTCGCCGCCTTCGCGGACAAGGAGGCCATCCTGCGTCTGCGGGTCCCGAAGGACACCCCCGCGATGTGGGTCGAGCGGGTCTCGGAGCTCGGTGGCGGCGAGCGCGAGCTGCTGCTCGGCAGGGGCTCGGCGTTCAAGGTGACCCGGGTCTTCTGGGACAATGACCAGTGGCAGGTCTACGGCGAGATCCTGCCGAAGAAGCCGTAGCAGAAAGGTCCGATCATGGGCACCGACCCGCGTGCCAACCCCCGGTTCACGGAGGATCTCCCGCTGGAGGCCACCGAGGGCCCGGCGGTCTACCGCCACACCACCGACAAGCCGGTCCGCTACCTGGTGATCGCCAACGAGCGCAGTGGCGTGATCGGTTACGTCTGGGCCAACGACGCGGACGAGGCGGCCGGCTGGGAGCCCCGCCCCGCGGCCGGCGGCGACGCCTTCAACGGCGGCCGACCGTGGCTGATGTCGCTTCGCGACGCCCGGGCGCGCGCCCTCGCGCCGACCCGTGCGCTGGCGGAGATGTTGGAGGCGGCGGAGTCTGCGGACACCAGGGAGGCGGGCGAGGAGCGGCCCGGAAGCGAAGCGACCGGCGCCGTCGTCCCCGGCTCGCTCGCCGACGCCCCGAGCCTCGCCGCCCTGCGCGAGCTGGCCGCGCACGACTGATGGCCGCTCAGGACTACGACGCCCAGCTGTTGGAGTCCGTCTCCGTACGGCGCAGGCGGCTGCGGGACGCGCTGCTGTACGGCCCGGAACGAACCCGGCGCACGGCGGACGAGAAGCTCGGCAAGCTGTTCGGTGGCATCGCCATCGCCGCCGTGATGTGCGCGGGCTGCGTCGGCTGGTCCTTCATCTCCGCCAAGATGGCGGAGAAGGACGACGAGGCGAAGTCCGCGCCGGCCTCCGTGGCGTCGTACACGACCGCGTACACGACGGCCGCCACGACCGCCGCCACCAGCTCCACGACGGCCGCCACGACCGCCGCAACGGCCGGTCACCCGATGGTCTCCAGCGCGCCCGAAGGACGCCCGGCCGCGGCCCCCGGACGCCACGGACCCGCCCGCGGACCGATGGTAGGTTCTGTCGAGTGGTGAGCATGGGGTTGCGCGAAGCGCTGAACTGAGCAGGGTCACGCTGGTCGGCGAGCGGCGACGGGTCGATCTCGTACTGCCCTCCGACGAGCCGGTCGGCCGGCTCCTGCCGGATGTCATCCAACTCCTCGACGACCGGTTCGCCACCCGCCCGAGCTACGCCAGCTCGTCACCGCGGACGGCTCCGTCCTGACGCACGACAGCACCCTCTCCTCGTCCGACATACCGGACGGCGCGGTGCTGCGGCTCGTACGGGCGCAGGACGCGCCGGCCGCACCCGCCGCACCCGCCGCACCGGAATAGATACCGGCGCAGTCCGTTCCCGAGACCCGGCGGCCCGTACCGGTGTCCGTGCCGACCGTCGCCCCCGGCCTCGTACGGGCCCAGGCCAAGCCCCGCAAGGGGGACTCGGCCGGCGTGCGCACCGGCCGTACGCTCCGCAAGCTGGTGGGCTCCTCGGCCGCAGCCAACGTCGAGGCCGCCACCCGCGTCGCCCGCGGCCTCCAGCAGCCGATCACCACCGGCCGGCAGATCGTGGTCACCAGCATCCGCGGCGGCGCGGGCAAGTCGACGCTGACCGCCCTGCTCGGCCGTACGTGCGACCACTACCGGCACGACCCGGTGCTGATGCTGGAGGCCGACCCGTCACTCGGGACGCTGCCGATCCGGCTCGGCGCCCCCTCCGTCCGCTGGACCTGCGGTGATCTCGCCCGGATCATCGACCCGTCGATGCAGCTCACCGACATCACCGGCTACCTCGTCCAGCTGCCCGACGGCGGCTGGCTGCTGCCCGGCAGCCAGGGCACCGTCGGCGCCCGGCTGGAACTGCCCCAGTACCGCGAGGTCATGGTGGCGCTCCGCCGCTACTTCGGCATCACGGTCGTCGACTGCGAGTCGCTGCCCAGCGAGCTGTCCCGCGCGGCGCTCGTGGCCGCCCAGTCGCGGGTGCTCGTCGCGCCGGCCACCCTGGAGGGCGTCATGAGCACCCGGGCCATCCTCGACTGGATGGCGGGGGTGGCGCGGCCGAGAATGCTGCCCGGCACCGTCGTCGTGCTCTCCTCGACGTCGCCGCACATGACCATGGACGCCGAGGCGGCCGCCGGCCATCTGCGGCTGGAGGGCGTACAGGTGCTGCACCTGCCGTACGACCGGCATCTCGCGGCCGGCGGCACCATCGACACCCGGCTGCTCGGCGAGCGGACCCGGGAAGCCGTGGCGCGGATCGCCGCCGAACTGCTCAACCGCCGGTGCTGCTCGACCTCAAGGAGTCCGCCGAACTGGGCATGGGCCCGCACGGCCTGTGCGTCGGCGCCACCGGCTCCGGCAAGAGCGAGCTGCTGCGCACCCTCGTGCTCGCGCTCGTCGCCTCGCACCCGCCCGAGGACCTGGCCATGGTCCTCGTCGACTACAAGGGCGGCGCCACCTGCGCCCCCTTCGCGGACCTGCCGCACGTCGCCGGCGTCATCACCAACCTGGAGAACCAGGCCGGGCTCGTCGAACGCGTGCACGCCAGCCTCGCCGGCGAGGTCCAGCGCCGGCAGCGGGTGCTCAAGGACGCCGACATCGCGCACTACGCCGCGCGAGGGCAAGCTGCCGCAGCTGCCGTCCACCGACGTCGTCCTGCTGATCGACGGCTTCGGCTCGCTCCGCGACGACTTCGAGGACCTCGACGACGCCGTGACCGACCTGCTCAAGCGCGGCGGCGGCTACGGCATCCACGTCGTCGCCGCCATGCTGCGCTGGAACGACGTCCGCATCGCGACCCAGTCGACCTTCGGCACCCGCGCGGAGCTGCGGCTCAACGACCCGAGCGACAGTGGCATCGACCGCAAGCTCGCGGAGACCCTCGCCCCCGACGAGCCCGGCCGGGTGCTGACCGACGGCAAGCTGTTCGCGCAGGCGGCGCTGCCCCGTATCGACTCGCTCGCCGCCACCACCGGGCTGGGGCCCGCAGTCGAACAGGCGGCCCGCTCTATCCGCGCCGCCTGGCCCGGCGACCCGGCGCAGCAGGTACGGGTGCTGCCGCCGCGCGTCCTCGTCTCGTCGCTGCCGTCGCCGGCGGCCCAGCCGCGGCGGGTGCCGATCGGGCTCGACCAGACGGCGCTGGCGCCCGTACTGCTCGACCTGTTCGAGCGCGACCAGCATCTGCTCGTGCTCGGCGACAGCGAGTGCGGCAAGAGCAATCTGCTGCGGCTCGTCACCCAGGGGCTGCTGGAACGCTGCTCCGAGGAGGAGATCGTCTTCGCCGTCATGAACCCGCGGCGCGGCCTGCGCACGCTGGTGCCGGAGGAGTACCGGGGCGGCTACGCCCACAACTCCCGGATCTGCGGCGGACTGGCGACGGGCATCGCCAAGGAGCTGGAGAAACGGCTGCCGGACGACCTGGCCGACCAGGACGCGGCGGCCGACGCCGCCTGGTACACCGGCCCCCGGATCGTCATCGTCATCGTCATCGTCGTCNNCCGCTCCAGCCGTTCCTGCCGTTCATCCCCTCGGCCGCGGACATCGGGCTGCACTTCGTCGTCACCCGCCGGGTCGCCGGCGCCTCCCGCGCCATGTACGACCCGTTCCTGACGACCCTGCGGGAGAGCGGCACCTCGGCCCTCGTGATGACCGGCGACCGG
>DOWQ01000032.1:7848-8190 GCA_003519485.1 Streptomyces sp.
TCATCGCGCTCACCGGGAAGATGCCCGACGTGTGGAGCATCGTGGCCGGGCTGCTCGCGGGCGGCCCCGAGCTGCGGCTGCGGTCGGCGGGGGAGGGCGCCGTGCTGCAGCTGTGCGACGAGGAGGGCCGGCCGCTGGTGTCGGTCGAGGCGCCCGTGCTGGTCCAGGTGCCGGGCGAGACGGAACGGCTGCTCGGTGCGGGGGCGGGAGCGGGTGCGGGCGTAGGCGTGGGGCAGGCGGACGGCTCCGGCTCCGGCTCCGCGGACCGTATGGGCGCCGACGGCCAGGTCTGGTGGGTCGAGGCCCGCGCCTCCACCGCCGTACCGCAGGCCGAGCGGCTCG
>DOWQ01000605.1 GCA_003519485.1 Streptomyces sp.
CGGCCACGCGGGTGTCGGCGCCGCAGCCCCTCAGTGCGGCGAGCAGCCGGCGGTCGGCCTGCCGCGCGGAGTGCCGGGCCGTTCCGGCCTGCTGACAGAGGAACATCCGCCGCCTCATCCCGTAGGGGTGCCTGTCCTGACGACTGTGCGGGGCGAAGGACCACCGGGCGCGGTCATCCTGTCGGACACTCGGATAATCACCCTTTTCGGTGAGGCAGCATCGAAGAACAACAATCCTCACTTGTCCGGCTATACGGTCGCCTGCATGGCTGCTGTCACGACGACCGTCACCGGTTGGGGCCGTACCGCCCCGGCGACCGTCCGCCTGGTCCGGCCCGGTTCGTACGCCGAAGCCGCCGCTGCGGTACGGANNCTGCGGCCCGCGCGGTGCCATCGCGCGCGGCCTGGGGCGGGCCTACGGTGACGCCGCGCAGAACGCGGGCGGCTGCGTCCTGGACATGACCTCGCTGCGGCGCATCCGGTCGGTCGACGCCGAACACGGCGAGGTGGTCTGCGACGCCGGGGTCAGCCTGCACCGGCTGATGGAGGTGCTGCTGCCGCTCGGCTGGTTCGTGCCCGTCACCCCCGGCACCCGCCAGGTGACGGTCGGCGGGGCGATCGGCGCCGACATCCACGGCAAGAACCACCACGTCGAGGGCGGCTTCACCCGCCATGTGAGCTCCCTCGACCTGCTCACCGCCGACGGCACGGTCCGCACCCTCGCCCCCGGCTCCGACCTGTTCGACGCCACGGCGGGCGGCATGGGGCTGACCGGCGTCGTGCTGTCCGCGACCGTACGGCTGCTGCCGGTGGAGACCTCCCTGATGTCGGTCGACACCGAACGCGCGACCGATCTCGACGACCTCATGTCCCGGCTGTCGGCGGCCGACCACCGCTACCGCTACTCCGTCGCCTGGATCGACCTCCTGGCCCGCGGGGCGGCGACAGGCCGCGCCGTACTCACACGGGGGCAGCACGCCCCGCTCGACGCGCTCCCCCGGCGCGCCCGGCGCACACCGCTCGCGTTCCGACCCGGACAGCTGCCGTCCGCGCCCCGTCTCTTCCCCGAGGGCCTGCTGAGCCGCGGCACCGTCGGCCTGTTCAACGAGCTCTGGTATCGCAGGGCGCCCCGGTCCCGGACCGGCGAGCTGCAACGGATCTCGGCCTTCTTCCACCCGCTGGACGGCGTCCCCGCCTGGAACCGGGTCTACGGCCGCTCCGGCTTCGTGCAGTACCAGTTCGCCGTCGGCCACGACCGGGCCGACACGCTGCGCCGCATCGTCGGCCTCGTCTCGCGGCGCCGCTGTCCGTCCTTTCTCGCCGTGCTCAAGCGCTTCGGCCCCGGCGACCCCGGCTGGCTGTCCTTCCCGGTGCCGGGCTGGACGCTGGCCATGGACATCCCCGCCGGGCTGCCCGGCCTCGGCCGGTTCCTCGACACCCTCGACGAGGAGGTGGCGGGCGCCGGCGGCCGGATCTACCTGGCCAAGGACGCCCGGCTGCGCCCGGAGCTGCTCGGCGCGATGTATCCCCGCCTCGGCGACTTCCGCGCCCTGCGGGCGGAGCTGGACCCGCGCGGGGTGTTCACCTCCGACCTGGCCCGCCGGCTGGCGCTGTGACGGGGGCCGGGCCCGGGCCGGGGCTCGTTCGGACACCGGCCCGCGCGTGCCCGTCCCCGTCACCGTCCCCGGAACGACGACCGGAAGACGCCCCGCCCCACGCCCCCCACCCGACGACACGACTGGGAGAACCACCGTGAAAGACGCCTTCGGCATTCCGCAGTCCCTACTGGTCCTCGGCGGCGGCTCCGAGATCGCTCTCGCGACCGCCCGCCGGCTCGTCGCCCGCCGCACCCGTACGGTCGTGCTGGCCGGCCGGCCCTCCGCCGCCCTGGAGTCGGCCGCCGGTGAGCTGCGCGAGCTGGGCGCGGACGCCCGTACCGTCGAGTTCGACGCCCTGGACACCGAGTCGCACGAGGAAGTCCTCGGCAAGCTCTTCGCCGAGGGCGACATCGACATGGTGCTGCTCGCGTTCGGCGTGCTGGGCGACCGGGACCACGGCCAGGACCACCCGCAGTCGGCCGTACGGGTCGCGCAGACCAACTACACCGGCGCGGTCTCGGCCGGACTGGTGTGCGGACAGGCGCTGCGCGCGCAGGGCCACGGGTCGCTGGTCGTGCTCTCCTCCGTGGCCGCTGAGCGGGCCCGCCGGAGCAACTTCGTCTACGGCTCCAGCAAGGCCGGCCTGGACGCGTTCGCACAGGGGCTGGGCGACTCGCTGCACAGCGTGGGCGTGCACGTGATGGTCGTCCGGCCGGGATTCGTACGGACCCGGATGACGGCGGGGCTGCCGGAGGCGCCCTTCACCACCACCCCGGGAGCGGTCGCCACGGCGATCGAGCTCGGCCTGCGGCGGCGCCGGGAGACGGTGTGGGTGCCGGGGCGGCTGCGCCCGGTGATGGCGGCGCTACGGCACCTGCCGCGGTCCCTCTTCCGGCGGCTCGCCGGCTGAGCGACCGCCGTCAGGAGGCATCGGCGCGGCGGGGCCGGGACCGCCCGAAGGGCC
>DOWQ01000137.1 GCA_003519485.1 Streptomyces sp.
CGGGCGGGACAGGCGGGACAGGCGGGACAGGCGGGACAGGCGATGGCGGCCCGGACAGCAGTACGACGCCGAAGCCGGGCGCGCTGACCAAGCCGGGCCCGGAGGCCGAGCCGGAACGGGGGCCGGGCGCCGATCCGAGACCGGAGCCGGAATCCGGGCCGGACGCCGACCCGTTCGGCCAGGACGTGCTGTCCGCGCCCAAGGGCGCCTCCCGCACCCTGCTCGGCTCGCTGCTCGGCCCGCACCGGCGGCGCGCCGCGGTCGCCGCCGTCCTGCTGCTGCTCCAGCAGGCGGCCGTCCAGGCGGGGCCGCTGCTCGTCGCGTACGCCATCGACCGGGCCGTGCCCGCCGTCCGAGCCGCCGACTACGGGCCGCTGACAGCCGTCGCGCTCGGCTATCTGATCTGTTCCCTGGCGTCCGGCGGGCTCCAGTACCTCTTCATCCTCGTCTCCGCCCGGATCAGTCAGGACGTCCTGCTCGACCTCCGCGGCCGGATCTTCCGGCACGCGCAGGCGCTGAGCCTCGACTTCCACGAGCGCTACACCTCCGGCCGGCTCATCTCCCGCGCCACCACCGATGTCGAGGCCCTGCGCGAGCTGCTGAACGAGGGCCTGGAGGAGCTGCTGAGCGTCGGCCTCTCGGTGGTGTACATCTGCGGGCTGCTGCTCTATCTGGACCGGGGCCTGGGCGCGGCCGCCGTGCTCTCCTTCGTGCCGCTGTACCTGCTGATCCGGGCCTTCCGGCGGCGCTCGGCCTCCGTCTACCGCAAGCGGTCCACCGCCATCGCCGCCGTCATCGTGAAGTTCGCGGAGACGATGAACGGCATTCGGCCGGTGCAGGCGTTCCGCCGCGAGCCCGCCAACGACGCGGAGTTCCGCAGGCTCAACGAACGGCACGAGCGGGTCAACGGCGACGCGATCCTGGAGATGGCCCGCTATGTGATCTCCTCCCGGCTGGTCGCCAATACGGCGGTGGCCGCGATCGTGCTGTGGGGCGCCCACCGGGTGGCGTCCGGCGAGCTGGCGCTCGGGGTGCTCGCCGCCGCCGCGCTCTACCTGCGGCGGCTGTACGACCCCATCGACCGGCTCGGGATGTTCCTCAACTCCTACGAGTCGGCCGCCGCCTCGCTGGAGAAGATCGCGGGCCTGCTGGCCCAGCGGCCCTCCGTCCCGCCCCCGGTCGAACCCCGGCCGCTGCCCGCGCGGGACGGCGACCGGCCGGGCCGCGAGGTCGTGTTCGACGGTGTGCGGTTCGCGTACCGTACGGGCGGCGAGGTGCTGCCGGGCTTCGACCTCACGCTGGCCGCGGGCCGTACCGTCGCGGTGGTGGGCTCCACGGGCGCCGGCAAGTCGACCCTCGCCAAGCTGCTCGCCCGCTTCTACGACCCGACCGACGGCCGGATCCGGCTCGACGGGGTGGATCTGCGGGACCTCGCCGCCGCCGAGCTGCGGCGCGGTGTCGTGATGGTGACCCAGGAGGCTTTCCTCTTCTCCGGCACGGTCGCCGAGAACATCGCGATCGGCCGGCCCGACGCCGACCGCGCGGAGGTCGAGCGGGCCGCCAAGGCCATCGGGGCGCACGACTTCGTCTCCGCGCTCCCGGACGGCTACGACACGGACGTCCGCAAGCGCGGCGGCCGGATCTCCGCCGGTCAGCGGCAGTTGGTGGCCTTCGCCCGGGCGCTGCTGGCGGACCCGGCGGTGCTGATCCTGGACGAGGCGACCTCCTCGCTCGACATCCCCGGGGAACGCGCCGTCCAGCGCGCCATGCACACGGTGCTGCGCGGGCGTACGGCCGTGGTGATCGCGCACCGGCTGTCCACGGTGGAGATCGCGGACCGGGTGCTGGTCATGGCGGACGGGCGGATCGTGGAGGACGGCACCCCGGCCGAACTCATCGGTGGCGGCGGCCGGTTCGCCGACCTGCACCGGGCCTGGCTCGACAGTCTGGCCTGACCCCGGGCGCCGGGGAGGGCCGGGCAGCCCGGAGCCGGAGGCCGAGCCCGGACACCGGAACCCGGATCGCGGGGAGGGCCCGGGCGACCTTGAACCCGAACCCCGGGGAGCCGCCCGGCCCCGGCCCCCGGGCTCGAGCCCAGGCCCACCCGCCGGGATTCCGGCCCCGCCCGGGCCGGTTTCCGGGGCCTCTTCCCGCGCGTCCGCTATGCGGTGCGCAGTCTTTGCCCAACGGACGGATTCCGGCCAACTTATTGACGCGCTCCTGACATTCGGCCCGGCTCCTGGGACTCTTCCCTCGGTCGACGCTCGGCCACCCCCCACATGCGAACAGTGCGCACTGCCTGCTCCCCCGGCCGGCACACCCAGCCGCGCCGGTTCCCCCTCGGCCGCCCACTCGCGGCTGCAGCGATTAGGAGTCAAGCGTGAGACCCAACCCCCGTTCCGCGCGCCGCAGAACCGCGGCCTGCGCCGTGATCGCCACGACGGCGATGCTCGCCGTCTGTGTCCAGAGCGGCACCGCCGTCGCCGGCCCCGACGACACCTCCGGCGTGGCCGAGGCCACCGCGAAGCCAGACCCGGGCGCGCTGCCCGTCAAGCTCTCCCCCGCCGAGCGCGCCGAACTGATCGGGGAGGCCAACGCCACCAAGGCCAGGACCGCGGAGGAGCTCGGGCTCGGCGCCAAGGAGAAGCTGGTCGTCCGCGACGTCGTCCAGAACGCCGACGGCACGACCCACACCCGCTACGAGCGGACCTACGACGGACTACCCGTACTCGGCGGCGACCTCGTCGTCCACCAGGACAAGAACGGCGACCGGCAGGGCGTCACGAAGGCCACCAAGGCGTCGATCAAGGTCGCCACCACCCGGCCCGCCGTCCCCGCCGGCAGCGCCGAGAAGTCCGCACTCAAGACCGCCAAGAGCACCGAAGGCACCAAGGCCACCGAGGGCACAGCCCCCCGCAAGGTCATCTGGGCCGCCGACGGCAACCCCGTCCTCGCCTGGGAAACCGTCACCGGCGGATTCCAGACCGACGGCACCCCCAACGAACTCCACGTCATCACCGACGCCAGGACCGGCAAACAGCTCTACAGCTACCAGGCCGTCCACAACGGCACCGGCAACAGCATGTACAGCGGCCAGGTCACGCTCGGCACCGCGCCCTCGTACACGTTGAGCGACACCGCGCGGGGCAACCACCGGACGTACAACCTCAACCACAGCACCGGCGGCTCCGGCACCCTCTTCTCCGACTCCGACGACGTGTGGGGCGACGGGACACCGGGCAACCCCCAGACCGCCGGCGTCGACGCGCACTACGGCGCCGCCCTCACCTGGGACTACTTCAAGGAGGTGCACGGCCGCAGCGGCATCCGCGGCGACGGCGTCGGCGCCACCTCCCGGGTGCACTACGGCAACGCGTACGTCAACGCCTTCTGGCAGGACTCCTGCTTCTGCATGACCTACGGCGATGGCGAGGCCAACCAGAAGCCGCTGACCTCCATCGATGTGGCCGCGCACGAGATGACGCACGGCGTCACCTCGAACACCGCCGGCCTGCGCTACAGCGGTGAGTCGGGCGGTCTCAACGAGGCCACCTCCGACATCTTCGCCGCCGCCGTCGAGTTCAACGCGGCCAACGCCCAGGACGTCGGCGACTACATGGTCGGTGAGAAGATCGACATCCGCGGCAACGGCACTCCGCTGCGCTACATGGACAAGCCCTCCAAGGACGGCAGCTCCAAGGACAGCTGGTACTCCGGCATCGGCGGCATCGACGTCCACTACTCCTCCGGCGTCGCCAACCACTTCTTCTACCTGCTCTCCGAGGGCAGCGGACAGAAGGAGATCAACGGCGTCCCGTACGACAGCCCGACCTCCGACGGCTCCACCGTCGAGGGCATCGGCCGCGACAAGGCCGAGCAGATCTGGTTCAAGGCCCTGACCACGTACATGACCTCGACCACGAACTACGCGGACGCCCGGGAGGCGACACTGCGGGCCGCCACCGATCTGTACGGGGCCGACAGCGCCGAGTACCAGGGCGTCGACAGCGCCTGGGCCGGAGTCAACGTCACGTGACGTCCGGGGGATGACACGTGGCAGCCGGGGGCCGGCGACACTCCCCCGGCGGGCGGTGCCCAGAAGGCCGTAAGGACCTTCTGGGCACCGCCTTGTCACAGCCCGGCCGGCCGGGACGACGCAATCACGCCGCGCCGTGCGTCCCCCAGCGCGTCAGCGCATCAGCACACCCGCCGCCTCGCTGAGCGCCTCCGACGGAACGGCCATCAGCCCGAGTTCGGCGCCGTTCGCCAGGAGCTTGTGCGCGGGCAGGACGCGCACGGTGTAGCCGAAGGGGCCCGTACGGTCGAGGATGAGCGGCCCCTCGTACAGCCAGCGGCCCTCCAGGTCCGGGGCGTCGGCCGGCTTCAGCGGTACGGACCGCGCGCCGGTGATCCGGTCCCCGGCGTCCACCCGCCCGGCGACCGCCTGCACCTCGACGTCGTCCGGCGCCAGGTCGTCGAGCGTGACCCGGACCCGCAGCGTGAGCGTGCCGCCCACTTCCGCGCTGCCCCCCGCCTCGGCGGCCGTACCGGCCTCGACATGGTCGACGGCGACTCCCGGCCAGGCGGCGCGCACCCGGGCCTTCCAGCCGGCCAGCTCGCGGGCGTTGCCGGCGTCCAGGGCCCGGTGGGCGCGGGCGGCCGGGGCGTAGAGCTCCTGCACGTACTCGCGGACCATCCGGCCTGCCAGCACCTTCGGGCCGAGGGCCGCGAGTGTCTGCCGGACCATGTCGATCCAGCGGTCGGGCAGCCCGGTACGGCCCCGGTCGTAGAAGCGCGGGGTGACGCGCTGCTCCAGCAGCTCGTAGAGCGCGTGCGCCTCCAGGTCGTCGCGCCGGTCCTCGTCGGTGGCCGAGCCGTCGGTGGCCGAGCCGTCGGCGGTCGAGCCGTCGGCGGTCGGGATGGCCCAGCCGAAGTCCGGGTCGTACCACTCGTCCCACCAGCCGTCGAGCACCGAGAGATTGAGGCAGCCGTTGAGCGCGGCCTTCATCCCGGAGGTGCCGCAGGCCTCGAGCGGGCGCAGTGGGTTGTTGAGCCAGACGTCGCAGCCGGGGTAGAGCTTCTGGGCCATCGCCATGCCGTAGTCGGGCAGGAAGACGATGCGGTGCCGCACCCGCGGGTCGTCCGCGAACCGCACCAGCTCCTGTACGAGCCGCTTGCCGCCGTCGTCGGCCGGGTGCGCCTTGCCCGCGACGACGATCTGGACCGGCCGCTCCGGGTGGAGCAGCAGCGAGGTCAGCCGCTCCGGGTCGCGGAGCATCAGCGTGAGCCGCTTGTACGAGGGCACGCGGCGGGCGAAGCCGATGGTGAGGACGTCGGGGTCGAGGACGCCGTCGACCCAGCCCAGCTCGGCCGCCGCGGCACCGCGCTGCCGCCACGAGGCGTACAGCCGTTCCCGTACCTCGGCCACGAGCCGGCCGCGCAGCACCCGCCGCAGCTCCCAGATCTCGGAGTCGGGGATGCCGGCGACGGCGTCCCAGCGCTCCGAGCCGCCGACGGCGAGGGCCTCCTCCATCCGGGCCGGGTCGCCGAGCTGCCGGGCGCCGAGCCGGAAGACCTCGGGCGCGACCCAGGTGGGGGCGTGGACACCGTTGGTGACGGAGGTGATGGGCACCTCCTCCGGGTCGAAGCCGGGCCACAGGCCGGCGAACATCTCCCGGCTGACCTTGCCGTGCAGCAGTGAGACGCCGTTGGCGCGCTGGGCGAGCCGCAGGCCCATCACGGCCATGTTGAACAGGCCGGGTTCGCCGCGCCGGTAGGTCTCCAGGCCCAGCTCGAGCACCCGGTCGACGTCCACGCCGGGCAGCTCACCGTCGTCGCCGAAGTGCCGGGCGACGAGCTCCCGGTCGAAGCGGTCGATGCCGGCCGGGACGGGCGTGTGGGTGGTGAAGACGGTCCCGGCGCGGACGGCCTCCAGGGCGGCGTCGAAGCCGAGCCCGCCCTGCTCCGTCCCGGCGAGCTCCCGGATGCGCTCCAGGCCGAGGAAGCCGGCGTGGCCCTCGTTGGTGTGGAACACCTCGGGCCTCGGGTGCCCGGTGAGCCGGCAGAACGTACGGACCGCGCGGACGCCGCCGATGCCGAGCAGCATCTCCTGGAGCAGCCGGTGTTCGCTGCCCCCGCCGTAGAGCCGGTCGGTGATGTCCCGCTCGCGCGGGGCGTTCTCCTCGACGTCCGAGTCGAGCAGCAGCAGCGGGACCCGGCCCACCGCGGCCTGCCAGACCACGGCGGTCAGCGAGCGGCCGCCGGGGAGGGCCAGGGTGATCCGGCTGGGACTGCCGTCGGCTTCGCGGAGCAGGGACAGCGGCAGCTCGTTGGGGTCGAGCAGCGGGTACTGCTCCTGCTGCCAGCCGTCGCGGGAGAGGGACTGCCGGAAGTAGCCGTGCCGGTAGAGGAGGCCGACGCCGATGAGCGGCACCCCCAGGTCGCTGGCGGCCTTGAGGTGGTCGCCGGCGAGGATGCCGAGCCCGCCGGAGTACTGCGGCAGCGCGGCGGTGATGCCGAACTCGGGCGAGAAGTAGGCGACGGCGGCGGGCAGCCCGGGGCCGGCCGACTGGTACCAGCGGGGGTTGCCGAGGTAGTCCCGCAGGTCGTCGGCCGCGGCCGTGAGGCGGCGCAGGAACTCCTCGTCACCCGCCAGGCTCTCCAAGCGGGCGGCCGGCACCCCGGCGAGCAGCTGTACGGGGTCGCCGCCCGCGTCCGGCCGGCCTGCCGGGTCGACGGCCTGGAACAGTTCACGGGTCTCGGGGTGCCAGGACCAGCGCAGGTTGCGCGCCAGGTCGCTGAGCGGTCGTAGGGGCTCCGGGAGCACGGGACGCACGCTGAATCGACGAATGGCCTTCACAGGTTCGAAGGTAGCGGCGCCGGCTGGTTCCATTCGCGTACATTCACACGTTCTGTCCAGATCGCACCGAACGGAGGTGGGGCGCATCGGAGCTGTTCGAACGCGTGCGGGCGGCGCGGGGGCGCACGCCGCGTCCGCGATTCCGGCCCGTGTCTCCGCGCCCGAAAGGGCGCGCCGATGAACCGCACGGCGGCGGTACGACGGCTGCATGACGGCGGTACGCCGACGCCCCGGCCGGAGCGGAAGCACCCCCCGGCGGGCCGCCTGACGCAGCGCGACCGCGACGGGCCTCTTGTCGCGGGCCCGCCGCTACGGGACGCTGCTGAGCACAAGCGGAGAGGGGACCGCCATGGCACTGCTTCGTTCCGGCCCGACCGACCTCCGACCGCACCGCCCCGGCAGCACGAGCCGACTGACCGCCGCGCTCACCGCGACCGCCTCCGCCACCGCCCTCCTGACCGCGCTCGTCACGCCCGCCCACGCCGCACCGCAGCCGCTGGGCGAGATCCTGGGCGCCGCCGCCCCGGGCGCCGTGAACAGCAGTTACATCGTCACCCTCAAGCCGTCCGGCTCCGGCGGCCTGTCGGCACGCTCCGCCGCCGGCGAGGCACTGGCCCGCAAGTACGGCGCCGAGATCCGCCACTCGTACGGCAGCGTCCTCAACGGCTATGCCGTACGGCTCTCCGAGGCGCGGGCCGAGCGGCTCGCGGGCGACGCCCGCGTCGCCTCCGTCGTCCAGGACACCCGGGTGCGGGCGTCCGGCACCCAGCCGAGCCCGCCCTCCTGGGGCCTGGACCGGCTCGACCAGCCCGGCCTCCCGCTCGACAACTCCTACAGCTACCCCGCGAGCGCGGGCGCCGGCGTATCGGCGTACGTCATCGACACCGGCGTCCGCACAAGCCACCAGGACTTCGGCGGCCGGGCCTCCAGCGGCTGGGACTTCGTCGACAACGACGCCGTGGCGCAGGACGGCAACGGCCACGGCACCCATGTCGCGGCCACCGTCGCGGGCACCTCCTACGGGGTGGCCAAGCAGGCCGACATCGTCGCTGTCCGGGTGCTCGACGACGCCGGGTCCGGCACCACCGCCCAGGTGATCGCCGGGATCGACTGGGTCACCGAGAACGCCGAGAAGCCCGCCGTCGCCAATATGAGCCTCGGCGGCTTCGCCAACAGCCAGCTGGACACCGCGGTCCGCAACGCCGTGGCGGCCGGGGTGACCTTCACGGTCGCGGCCGGCAACAACGGCCTGCCGGCGAGCTTCTTCTCGCCCGCCCGCGTGCAGGAGGCGATCACGGTCGGCGCCACCGACCGCAACGACGCCCGTGCGAGCTTCTCCAACTGGGGCAGCCGGGTGGACCTCTTCGCGCCCGGTGTGGACATCACCTCGGCGTGGAACACGAGTGACACGGCGTCGGAGACCATCTCCGGTACGTCCATGGCCGCCCCGCACACCGCCGGCGTGGCCGCGCTCCACCTGGGCGACCACCCGTCCGACGGGCCGTCCGCCGTGGCCGCCGCACTGGTGGCCGCGTCGGCGAAGGGCAAGGTCGGCGGCGCGGGATTCGGCTCGCCGAACCGACTGCTCCAGGCAACCGGCTGACGTAGCGTCATGTGTCGCCACGCCCGGCCCGCCGTCACCGGCGGGCCGGGCTGTTTTTTTACTATTACGCCCCGGTAAATACCGGCTTTTCGTCTTGCCGGGCCGTCGGCGGGGGCAGGCTCCTCCGGTGAACGGTCCCGCGCCACCCGGGGGCACCCGAGGCGCCGCCACCCGGCTCACCCAGTCGTCCAGTTGAGTGAACGCGGACAGGAGTGGCCATGCCCGCGACCGGCCAGTCGCCCATGAAGCAGATAGAAAGAACAAAAGCCCATATAGTGGCTCAATCCGCTAAGCCTCCAGGTGATCCCATGATCGGACGCATTCCCGTGCTGGACATCCGCCCGCTCGTCGACTGCGGCCGGCGCCCGGCCAAGGCGGTGGCCGGCGAGAGCTTCGAAGTGAGTGCCACTGTCTTCCGGGAGGGGCACGACGCGGTCGGCGCGAACGTGGTTCTCCTCGACCCGGCCGGACATCCCGGCCCGTGGACCCCGATGCGCGAGCTGGCGCCGGGGACCGACCGCTGGGGCGCCCGGGTCAGCCCGGCCTCGGAGGGCCGCTGGACGTACACGGTCGAGGCGTGGAGCGACCCGGTCGCCACCTGGCGTCAGGAAGCCGGCATCAAGATCCCGGCGGGGATCGACGCCGAGCTCGTCCTCGCCGAGGGCGCCGCACTCCACGAGACGGCAGCCACCGGCGTCCCCAAGCGGGCCGGCCGCGAGGCCGTGCTGCACGCCGTCGACGTACTGCGGGACGAGAAGCGGGAGCCCGCCGCCCGGCTCGCCGCCGCGCTGGCCCCGGAGGTGGTGGCGGCCCTCGGCCGGCACCCGCTGCGCGAACTGGTCACCGAGTCCCGTCCGCTGCCGCTCCAGGTCGAGCGCCGCCGGGCCCTCTTCGGCTCCTGGTACGAGATGTTCCCGCGCTCCGAGGGCGCGGTGGTCACGCCCGGGAAACCGCCGGTCAGCGGCACCTTCCGGACGGCAGCCGAGCGGCTGCCGGGCATCGCGGCGATGGGCTTCGACGTCGTCTACCTGCCGCCGGTGCACCCCATCGGCACCGCGTACCGCAAGGGCCCCGACAACACCCTGTCCGTCGGGCCGCACGACGTCGGCTCCCCGTGGGCGATCGGCTCGGAGGCCGGCGGGCACGACGCCGTCCACCCCGACCTCGGCACCCTGGAGGACTTCGACCACTTCGTGGAGAAGGCCCGGGACCTGCGGATGGAGGTCGCCCTCGACTTCGCCCTGCAGTGCTCCCCCGACCACCCCTGGGTGCGCAAGCACCCCGCCTGGTTCCGGCACCGGGCGGACGGCAGCATCGCGTACGCCGAGAACCCGCCGAAGAAGTACCAGGACATCTATCCGCTCGACTTCGACACGGACCTGCGCGGCATCACCCGCGAGACGCTGCGCGTGCTGCGGCACTGGATGGACCACGGCGTACGGATCTTCCGGGTGGACAACCCGCACACCAAGCCGGTGCTCTTCTGGGAGAAGGTCATCGCCGACATCAACCGCCGCGATCCGGACGTCATCTTCCTGGCCGAGGCGTTCACCCGCCCCGCGATGATGCGCACGCTGGGGGCGATCGGCTTCCAGCAGTCGTACACCTACTTCACCTGGCGCAACACCAAGCAGGAGCTCACCGACTACCTCACCGAGCTCTCCGGGGACGCCGCGGCCTCCTGCATGCGGCCCAACTTCTTCGTCAACACCCCGGACATCCTGCACGCCTATCTCCAGGACGGCGGCCGGCCCGCCTTCGAGATCCGGGCCGTCCTCGCCGCCACCCTCTCCCCCAGCTGGGGCGTCTACGCCGGCTACGAGCTGTGCGAGGGCACCGCGGCGCAGCCCGGCAGCGAGGAGTACCTGCACTCGGAGAAGTACGAACTCCGCCCCCGCGACTGGGAGGCCGCGGAGCGCGAGAACCGTACGATCGCGCCGCTCATCACCACGCTCAACCGGCTCCGCCGCCGGCACCCGGCCCTCCAGCAGCTCCGCGACGTGCACTTCCACCACACCGACCACGAGGCGGTGATCGCCTACTCCAAACGCACGACGGGTGACGCACCGGATGTCGTACTCACCGTCGTCAACCTCGACCCGCGCCATACCCAGGAGGCGACGGTCTCGTTGGACATGCCGGCGCTCGGCCTCGACCGGCACGAGTCCGTACCGGTGCGCGACGAGCTCACCGGCGAGACCTACCACTGGGGCAGGGACAACTACGTGCGTCTGGACCCGGCCCAGCGGCCCGCGCACGTGTTCACCCTGCGACCGTCCTCACCGATCGGAGGGTCACCCACCGCATGATCGTCAATGAGCCCGTCCAGGACACCTTCGAGGACACTCCGGCGAAAGACCGCGATCCCGACTGGTTCAAACGCGCCGTCTTCTACGAGGTGCTGGTCCGCTCCTTCCAGGACAGCAACGGCGACGGCATCGGCGACCTCAAGGGCCTCACCGCCAAGCTCGACTATCTCCAGTGGCTCGGCGTGGACTGCCTGTGGCTGCCGCCGTTCTTCGCCTCGCCGCTGCGCGACGGCGGCTACGACGTGGCCGACTACACCGCCGTGCTCCCCGACTTCGGCGACCTCGCCGACTTCGTGGAGTTCGTCGACGCGGCGCACCAGCGCGGCATGCGCGTCATCATCGACTTCGTCATGAACCACACGAGCGACCAGCACGAGTGGTTCCAGGAGTCCCGCAAGGACCCGGAGGGCCCGTACGGCGACTACTACGTCTGGGCCGACGACGACAAGCAGTACCAGGACGCCCGGATCATCTTCGTCGACACCGAGGCGTCCAACTGGACCTTCGACCCGGTGCGCAAGCAGTACTACTGGCACCGCTTCTTCTCCCACCAGCCGGACCTCAACTACGAGAACCCGGCCGTGCAGGAGGAGATCATCTCCGCGCTGCGCTTCTGGCTGGACCTCGGCATCGACGGCTTCCGGCTGGACGCCGTGCCGTACCTCTACGCCGAGGAGGGCACCAACTGCGAGAATCTGCCCCGCTCGCACGACCTGCTGAAGCGGGTCCGCGCCGAGATCGACACGCACTACCCGGACACCGTGCTGCTCGCCGAGGCCAACCAGTGGCCGGAGGACGTCGTCGACTACTTCGGCGACTACGCCGAGGGCGGCGACGAGTGCCACATGGCCTTCCACTTCCCCGTGATGCCGCGCATCTTCATGGCCGTACGGCGCGAGTCGCGCTACCCGGTCTCGGAAGTGCTGGCCAAGACCCCGGCCATCCCCTCCGGCTGCCAGTGGGGCATCTTCCTCCGCAACCACGACGAGCTGACCCTCGAGATGGTCACGGACGAAGAACGCGACTACATGTACGCGGAGTACGCCAAGGACCCGCGGATGCGTGCCAACATCGGCATCCGGCGGCGGCTGGCCCCGCTGCTCGACAACGACCGCAACCAGATCGAGCTGTTCACCGCCCTGCTGCTGTCCCTGCCGGGCTCGCCGATCCTCTACTACGGCGACGAGATCGGGATGGGCGACAACATCTGGCTCGGCGACCGGGACGCGGTCCGCACCCCGATGCAGTGGACCCCTGACCGCAACGCCGGCTTCTCCTCCAGCGACCCCGGCCGGCTGTTCCTGCCGACCATCATGGATCCGGTCTACGGCTACCAGGTCACCAACGTCGAGGCCGCCATGAGCAGCCCGTCCTCGCTGCTGCACTGGACCCGGCGGATGATCGAGATCCGTAAGCAGAACCCGGCCTTCGGCCTCGGCTCGTACACCGAGCTGCCGTCGAGCAACCCGGCGGTGCTGGCCTTCCTCCGGGAGACCCGGGTGCCCGGCTCGGAGGACGACGACCTCGTCCTCTGCGTCAACAACTTCTCCCGGTTCGCCCAGCCGACCGAGCTGGACCTGCGGGAGTTCGCCGGCCGCCATCCCGTCGAGCTGATCGGCGGGGTGCGTTTCCCCGCCATCGGTGAGCTGCCCTATCTGCTCACGCTCGCCGGGCACGGCTTCTACTGGTTCCGGCTCCGCCGGGCCGCCTCGGGCAGCGACCCGGCCGACGTCGTACCGGACGCACTGCCGGTCGTGCCCCGGCTGGACGACGCGGACCTCATCCGCTGAAACAGCGCGCCGCAGACCCCGCCCACGGCGGGGCGGGACTTCCGATTCTCCGGGCTTCTCCGCCTCGCCACCGGCACCCTTTCCTGTACCGCAGGCCCAGTCCGCACAGCGAATAGGCCAATCGCCTTACCTGATCGGACGATCCTCACCCGACACGTCCCGCACCGCCGGACAGCAAATGCCGCAATCCGGGACACTTACGCCCATCTGTGGTGTGCCCGGGGAAAGGACGCGACGCCATGTCGGAGGGCTCGATCCGCGCCAACCCGTATCCCGCGGTCCGCGCGGCCGTCACCGCTCCCAGTCCCCCGGGCGCGGCACCGGCACCACCGGGGCAACACGTGGTCGCCCTGCCGCGCGCCCTGCTCCCCTCGCTCGTGCCACTGTTGCGCGAGTGGCTGCCCCGGCAGCGCTGGTTCGCCGGCAAGGGCAGCCCCATCACCGGCTTCTCGCTCGTCTCCGCCGCTGAGCTGCTGCCCTGCTCGGCCGGCGGCGCGACACCGGGGCTGCTCCACCTCCTCGTACGCGCGGAGCAGGACGGGGCCGCGCGGCAGCACGCCGCCGCGGCCGACTGCTACCAGCTGCTCATCGGCATCCGGTCGGCACTGCCGCCGCATCTGGCGCACGCGCTGATCGGCCGCCCGTCCGGCGGCCCGCTGTACGGACGGACGGTCTACGAGGCGCTGCACGACCCGCGTCTGGCCGGGCTGCTGCTGGAGCGGCTGCGGGTGCCGGGCCGACTCGGCACGCTGCGCTTCACCCGGGCCCCCGGCACCGCCATCGGCTCCGGGCTCACGCCCCGGCTCATCACCGCCGAGCAGTCCAACTCCTCCGTCGTCTACGGCGACTCGTACATCCTCAAGGTCTTCCGGCGTATCGGCACCGGCGTCAACCCCGACCTGGAACTGCCCCTCGCGCTCGCCCGCGCGGGCTGCGACCGGGTGCCGCACCCGACCGCCTGGTTCGAGGCCGACTCACGGCTGGAGGCGGCGGGGCCCGGGGGGCGGGCAGGCGACGGAACGGGAAGCCGGTCGGGCGCCGGGCCCG